>NZ_JANEWI010000037.1:0-45047 GCF_028069775.1 Citrobacter sp. Igbk 17
TCTTAATTTAGTTATTTTTATATTAGAAGAAAGATGACAATAGCGCTGCCCCGTAAGCCAGCCAATATTGACATTGCTATTATTATTTTTCTTAAAGAAAACAAAGGAGACATCAATATCAGGGTCTTGCATCCGCAGCAGCTTCACCAGATTAATACATACCGTCTCCATACCGCCGAGGCCACTGGTTTCATAACCTGTAATAACTATCTTCTTAAGTTGCATATATTATTTTCATTCCAATGACTATTGTCAGCCCCAACACCGTGCTCTGCCTTGCTTATTCATTCGTTGATGGCTCCGAAAAAGCCGGCACCGCGCGCCTGAACACCCATTCACAACGGGAATCATACACCACTCTGCCTAGACCATTTCAATCAAGAATATAGACAGCGAAAGCAATAACCAACACAAATGCCGCACGCCACATGACGCGACGTACTGCTGAAGCCGACGCCATGTAGTGATATGATTAGAGGTATTCGTGTCTGAGATTGTCTCTGACTCCATAATTCGAAGGTTACATTTATGATCATCGTTACCGGCGGCGCGGGCTTTATCGGCAGCAACATCGTTAAGTCCCTGAATGACAAAGGCATCACCGATATTCTGGTGGTGGACAACCTAAAAGACGGCACCAAGTTTGTGAATCTGGTGGATCTGAATATTGCTGACTATATGGATAAGGAAGACTTCCTGATCCAGATTATGGCTGGAGAAGATTTCGGCGATATCGAAGCAATTTTCCACGAAGGCGCATGCTCTTCCACTACCGAGTGGGATGGCAAGTATATGATGGACAACAACTATCAGTACTCCAAAGAGCTGCTGCACTACTGTCTGGAGCGTGAAATTCCGTTCCTGTATGCCTCTTCTGCAGCAACGTACGGCGGTCGTACCTCTGACTTTATCGAATCTCGTGAATATGAGAAGCCGCTGAACGTCTATGGCTACTCAAAATTCCTGTTCGACGAATATGTACGCCAGATCCTGCCAGAAGCAAATTCTCAAATCGTTGGCTTCCGTTATTTCAACGTCTACGGGCCACGTGAAGGTCACAAAGGCAGCATGGCGAGCGTAGCTTTCCATCTCAATACTCAGCTCAACAACGGCGAAACACCCAAGCTGTTTGAAGGCAGTGAAAACTTCAAACGTGATTTCGTCTATGTCGGCGATGTTGCAGCAGTAAACCTGTGGTTCCTGGAAAACGGCGTTTCCGGCATCTTTAACCTCGGTACTGGTCGCGCAGAGTCTTTCCAGGCCGTCGCGGATGCCACGCTGGCATACCACAAAAAAGGCAGCATTGAGTACATTCCGTTCCCGGAAAAACTGAAGGGCCGCTATCAGGCATTTACTCAGGCGGATCTGACTAACCTGCGCGCTGCGGGCTATGACAAACCGTTCAAGACCGTTGCCGAAGGCGTGACGGAATATATGGCCTGGCTGAACCGCGACAACGCTACAAATTCACAAAATCATTCGAGCGGTATCAAGGCGGCAACTAAGTGAATCTCCGGGAGCTTACAAGAGTAAGTGACCGGAGTGAACGCAGGCAGCCAACGCAGAGACAGCTTGAAGGATGAAGTGAATGAAGATTTTGGTGGTAGGCCCGTCATGGGTGGGCGACATGATGATGTCGCAAAGTCTCTATCGCACGCTCAAGGCGCGCTATCCCCAGGCAATAATCGACGTGATGGCACCTGCATGGTGCCGTCCGTTATTATCGCGCATGCCTGAAGTCAACGATGCTATCGCCATGCCGCTTGGACACGGCGCACTGGAGATTGGCGAGCGCCGCAAACTGGGCCACAGTTTGCGTGATAAACGCTACGATCGCGCGTACGTCCTGCCGAACTCATTTAAATCCGCACTGGTACCCTTCTTCGCGGGTATTCCTCATCGTACCGGCTGGCGTGGCGAGATGCGCTATGGTCTGCTGAACGATGCACGTGTACTGGATAAGGAAGCCTGGCCGCTGATGGTCGAGCGCTATGTCGCGTTAGCGTACGATAAAGGCGTGATGCTCACAGCCAAAGATTTACCACAGCCGCTGCTGTGGCCACAATTGCAGGTCAGTGAAGGCGAAAAGTCACTTACCTGTAGCCAATTTTCCCTCTCGGCTGAACGTCCAGTCATCGGCTTCTGCCCTGGTGCAGAATTTGGTCCAGCGAAACGTTGGCCACATTACCACTATGCTGAACTGGCAAAGCAGTTGATCGACGAAGGTCATCAGATTGTCCTGTTTGGCTCGGCTAAGGATCATGAAGCTGGCAATGAGATTCTGGCTGCACTGAGCGTTGAACAGCAGGCATGGTGTCGGAACCTGGCTGGTGAAACGCAACTGGAGCAGGCCGTTATTCTTCTCGCCGCCTGCAAAGCCGTGGTCACCAATGACTCCGGTTTGATGCACGTGGCTGCCGCACTAAACCGTCCGCTGGTCGCTCTGTATGGCCCCAGCAGCCCGGATTTCACTCCACCACTCTCCCACAAAGCTCGCGTGATTCGCCTGATTACGGGGTATCACAAGGTACGTAAGGGGGATGCTGCACAAGGGTATCACCAGAGCCTGATTGACATCACGCCTCAGCGCGTACTGGAAGAACTGAATGACCTGTTGTTACAAGAGGAAATCTGACGGATGCGGGTTCTGATCGTTAAAACATCGTCAATGGGCGATGTGCTGCATACGTTGCCCGCATTAACAGATGCGCAGCAGGCCATTGCGGATATTCAGTTTGATTGGGTAGTAGAAGAAGGGTTTGCTCAAATCCCCTCCTGGCATCCGGCCGTTGACCGTGTGATCCCGGTGGCGATTCGCCGCTGGCGTAAAGCCTGGTTTTCCGCCCCCATTAAAGCTGAGCGCAAAGCTTTTCGCGATGCGGTGCGTTTACAGAACTATGACGTGGTTATCGATGCACAGGGGCTGGTAAAAAGCGCCGCGCTGGTCACACGTCTGGCACACGGCATTAAGCATGGTATGGACTGGAATACCGCGCGTGAACCGCTGGCAAGTCTGTTTTATAACCGTAAGCATTATATCGCCAAACAACAGCATGCTGTTGAACGTACTCGTGAGCTGTTCGCGAAAAGTCTGGGATATGTCAAACCCCAGTCGCAGGGTGATTACGCAATTGCACAGCATTTTCTGAGCGAACGCGATGCCGATGCAGGGCAGTATGCCGTCTTCCTGCACGCCACCACTCGTGATGACAAGCACTGGCCGGAAGCGAAGTGGCGGGAGCTCATTGGCTTATTCAATCATGCAGAAATACGTATTAAGCTCCCCTGGGGTGCTCCGCATGAAGAAGCGCGAGCCAGACGACTGGCAGAGGGATTTGATTACGTAGACGTTTTACCGCGAATGAGCCTTGGGGATGTCGCCCGGATATTAGCCGGCGCTAAGTTTGTGGTATCCGTTGACACCGGATTAAGCCACTTGACCGCCGCACTGGATCGGCCGAATGTTACGCTATATGGCCCTACGGACCCGGGGTTGATTGGGGGATACGGGAAGAATCAGGTCACATGTCGTGCCCCGGAAGGAAAGCTTGCTTTGCTTGAACCCACTCAGGTTTATTCTCACATAGCGCTGCTGTAATTATTCAGGTATCGGAGATATGTTAAATTCGTTCTTATACAATCGCTTTGCTATTTAACATATCTGCGGCTGACTAAAACTATGCTCTATATCGTATTTCATCCACGATTAAGCATTGCTGCATTCATCTACTTCCACCAACATAACCCAAGAATAATTCGTCGGGCATGCCAATATGAAGAGGAAATTTTACGTCTGAAAAGTGATTTCTGCTTTTTCTTGTGACTCTTTATCTCTTTACGCTCTTTCTCTAACCAGCTCCCGGACAACTCTTCAGGATGATGGACAAAGTTTGCCAGGTATATATCAGAAAAATAGCCCTGGCGCATCAGATATGCCCATTCATCTATAATGAAAAAGTTATTTTCAAAACGGGAAACAAGTTTTTGAGCTGTTACAGAATTCATTAAATAACCGCAGGCTCGCAAAACATATCCATGACCAAATATGACTTTGCCGAAGGTCTGGCCACCAATTTTCTTGAGTTTAAGCAAATTTAAGACAACTTTATTCTTATACCTTAAACCATCCTGCCCACCAAGTAGGTATAACGCGTCTTTATTGAGAACACTTTCATCGACAGTCGATATAAATTCCTTAAAATTCTGATCGATAATTGCGTCATCTTCAAGAATACAAACCCAATTTTGTCCACTCTGCCCAAACTGTTTAAAAGCCTTCATATGGCTTAGTGAGCAACCCAGTTCACCATCAGTAGGCGTGTGGTTTTCCCTGTGCTGAAAGTCAGTTAACGGTATCTTGCGCTTTTCTTCGGCAGACAAATTTTTCCCATAGATAGCATCAACGAACGAATACTCGATATTTAATTCATTCATTATATCTGATACGCGTTTTCTTCGGGCATCGTCAAAAGGAAGCGAAATGACCAGCACGTGCATGAGTTCAAACCCTCTAATATAATTAAGCCAGCACAGTCATCGTGAAATAAAGATTAACAATTACTAGCCAGCTAAATAAACTTAATTAACTATTCTATGTAGCTATACAAAGTCTATTATTTCATATTTATAGTTTATTCTTTGATGTATGATTAATAATCTTATCGGTTTTTCTTGCATAGGTTGCAAAGAGATCGGATTCATCACGAATAATTTTATTAATATCTTTTTTAAAGTATATCTTCAGAAATCTGAAGTAGTCTCTTTGCGTTAACCCGATGTTTAGCGAGGAGAAGTACAAACCAATCAGATCTTTATTACGCCAGCGAATAGGAACCGCATTCCTGATCTGAGCTCGGTGCAGATCAATAACCGACAGCTTGAACGTATTATCCTCAAAATTGGCCGGTTGATGCAATAAGAAGTGACAGAGATAGCAATCACGGTGATTAACGCCTCCCTGATGCATCCTTCTGACCATAATGGCAAGACGCTCAATTAATGCCATTTTAATTTTTCGCGCAGGTGGATTCACCAACCAATCTGCGCAATAGTCTTCCAGGCTAACCGCCGGACTCAGATCTTCAGTTATAATAAAAGAGATACGGTTGAGCGGATTTATACCTTGTTGCCCGAAACCAACACCGTGCATCGTATCAACATCCAGTTCCTGCAAACGGTGTATAGCATTCCATTCTCTATCAGCTCCGAGTACCGGCAAACGTAAGGAGAATAAGTTTTTGATAACTTCCTTCAGTTTAGTTCCCTGGTGCCATTTCAGGAAATAGCTTTTACCTGCAATCTCAAATCTTATCGTTCTACGTGTTTCGAGCTGTCTAAATGTTTCTCCCTGCAGCTTCTGCACTTCAGAAAAAGCATCTTTCCCTTTCCACAAGGATAAAAATGGTTCTTTTAACTCAACCATGGGCGCCACCTATAATAATATCAGCTGCTTTCTCAGGTAGACTATAAAGGTCTTGAGTATCAGCAAAGTGTTGTGCATTATCTTTCCATGCTTTTCTCTGCCCTGAGTCAGTTAAAGAAAAATAAACAGCTTCATTTAATAATTTTTGTTCAAACGGTTCATCAATAACAATGCCGCATTCAGCATCTTTAATATAATGGGCATATCCGCAAACGGCCGTTGTTATGACAGGTAAACCTGCTGCAATTGCTTCAACCAGCACGATCCCTGCGGCTTCCTGATATGCCGGATGAATCAATAGATCGGCTGCTGCCATTAACTCTGAGACATCATTACGGCCAGGGAAGAACTTGATATTGTCAGCAACAGCATACTCTGTTGCCAGCTTTATATAGCGATCAGGCTTATCCTGACCCACAACAAACAGAATCGTTTGTTTGCGGACAGCTTCCGGTAAGGAAGCGATCGCCTTGATAGTTCTGTCGACCCCCTTACGGGTAAAATCAGAACCGATTTGTATAATTAAATACTGGGAATCACTGATATCATTTTCTTTCCTGAAGCTAGCTCTACAATTTGTTGGCTGAGAGCTGTATTTTCTGTCAGGATAAATCCCCGGCGGAAGGATATGAAAACGCGCTGGCTCAGTATGATAGTGCTTCTGAAAATCCGCAATTTGCTTATCTGTTAGCATCAACAGCTGTGTTGATTTTCCCTCAGCAAATGTAGCTTTTTCAAAGGCGGCATAATGCCGATATCGTGGTGTCAGACGATAGAGCAAACCTTTTTCTTGCGCGACTTTTTCTGCGTAGCAGACATCAGCAGCATAATAAACATCTAACCCAGGCATTTTATTGAACCCAACGACCCGGTCTGCTGGATTACTCTCAAGATGTTTACTTACCCACCGATGATACTCAGCATTTTTCCCGTTGTTGGAGCATGACCTCACAGGAACAATGATGATCTCCAGGCTGTCTGGAATATTTCCTTGCCATGATTGTGTGTAAACCCGAACATGATGTCCACGTGATGCGACTGTTGACGCTATACGCAAAAAATCACGCTGTAACCCACCAAAAGGGAAATATTTATACAAACAGAAAGCAATAACCATTTTATATATCCGGATGCTTTATTAATCGAGTTTAGGTAACCGCGACGCTATGGCTGCAATCACGTCATCCGCTGGTATAGCAGATAAATATTTCTTACTTCGATCAAGTTTTTCACGCACAGGCATTGGTTGGTAATCACCAGCCCAAAATTGAACTACATCATCAGACCATGGTCGCCAGGCGATATGATCGGTGGCACCGAAAAGACAAATGATGGGGGTTTTAACCGCTGCAGCAATATGCATCGGGGCAGAGTCGACACCAATAAAAAGTACAGCATGATCAATTAATGCAGCAAGCTCAGGGAATGTTGTCTTACCGGCAATTTCAGTTAAAGGCTTGGTTTCACATGCACTGGCAATCTCATCGACGCAGGCAATATCGCTGGCACCGGGTCCAGACGTCAGTACAACCTGATACCCCAAATGATGTATCGCGTCAATCACCAGGGAGAATCTATCATTCTCCCACGACTTGAATTCTTGTCTCGCCGTAGGCTGTATAACAACATACTTCTGGTTATCAACCTGAGGAAGTTTTTTCCGAACAGATTGCCAGACTTGCTCACCATAAACCATTTTCAGTACCGGAACTGATTCTTTTAGATTTAATGGCGTCAGCACAGACAAATTACGTTCGACCCAATGATCGCCACTTAGAGGAACGTGATGAGTAAAACTGTCGCGCCAGAATTTCTTATTTCTGTGCGAGAAATCATGTGTCAGTTTTATTGGACAATCCAAGCAGCGACACAGTAAAGCAACTATCCACTGATCGGTAAGGTTGACCACTAGATCATAATGATTACCACGTAGTACCTTGATCAGCGCTAAGAAATTTTTTGCTTTCTCAAAAGCAGAACTCTTTTTATTTTTTATGCCATACAAAGCATGGATATCGGGATTTTCAGATAAAATAGGAATGGTATCTTCGTAGAGTAAAACATCAATATCAGCATCAGGATAATTCTTTTTAAGCGTGCTGATGACCGGTGTGGTTAGCAACATATCGCCGTGAAAGCGCATCTTTATGACCAGGATCTTTTTCACACTCTACCCTTTCAGGTTATTGTTAATTTTCAAATCACGCTACCGCCCCAGGCTCAACAGCTACCTGTGTACTGCAGAACACACCATCTTATTTTATCGTTTATATTATACCACTATTCACTTGACAATTCGATATCTATGAAAATTTTCTATGTGAATTAGAGAGCAAATGAATATTTACAATACATGAGACTCTCTATCATATTATGAAAATTGAGCCTATATTCTCAACTACGCCACATAGGCTCATCTTAATGTTAATTCGTTATTTTTCCTGGCTCATTTTTGTCATACAACATCAGGATGGCTATGCTGTATAATAAAAAGACATTTATGAACATCTTTTCAAATAAACAATATACCAGAATATAGCCAACAAGAGAGCACAGTAATGAAATGCTAAAAATATCTTTTTGGCTTCTGGCTCGGGCATATATATCTTTAAATGTAATGAAAAAAGCCGCACTAAATAAGAAGAGACCCATTGCCCCAACATTATAAAGAATTATCATAAAGAACGGTTCATCTATATTATAACCATTGTTCCGTTCAGAATATACCCCACCATTTTTCGGCGCATTATGGTCCTCTAAATACTGATTGTATGTAGAATTTCCATACCCAATGCCAAAGACGGCATTGTTGATATTTTTCATTACTAAAGGAAAACGGTCTGAGATGATTTCATCACGACTGGATGTGACGTTATTCATTTGCAGAGTTTGATCGACTTTCATTTTTACCTGACCCACTGTGTTGTAGGCCCCGAAAAGCAAAGCAACCATTATAAATAGCAAGCCACAGGTAGCAGCGATAAATCTCTTGATGGTTTTACTCACCAGAAATGAAATCAGGAAAATCTCAACAACAACTGCTAAGATCCCTGCCCGACTCCCGGTGTATGATAAAAAGACAAATGCAAGCGCAGAGATGATATATAATACTGTTTTCAGGAAGTGATTCTTGAATAAGATCGCCCCTGTTAATACAAACGGAAATAGCATAACAACATAGAATGCGAAACCATAGCGAAGCTGTAGATACAGTTCCTGCGGGTTATTTTTTATAATTCTTAAAATTGGCACCACTAAGACAATATAGGATAGAGTAAGTATCGCACCAATGACAAAAAACTGTCTCAGTGAGGTGATATGTTTACTGAATGCGCCAAAAAACAACATCATCACTAACGGGTAACGCCAGTCTTTTATCAATATGGTAAAGGCATCAAGAGATTTATCTTTATAGGTAAAAAATACAATACAAAAAACACACCATAACGTGAAGAGTAACAATAATTTTCTCTTCTGCATGAGATCGAGCACAATGTTTTTAATATCTATTTTATTGGCTTTAATATAGTAAATAGATAAAACTACAGCGAGCAAAGAGGTCATATTTAGCACCCCTTGATTATCTATCGTAAATAAGCCAAAAATCATTAAGACCAATACAATTTTGCTTAAAATCAAGATATTACCACTTTGACTGTATCTTACTTGATTCATAAAATTCAAATCTCACTTCTTCAAATAGCCTTGTTAATCAACAACAAACACTTGCTCACATGATTTATGGGGCATATCTTATTATATAACATCGTAAAAATCCCCCATTAATTTTAGTCTCTTCCTCTCATTGTGTTTCTTCGTTCTAATCACAAAAAAACATCATATAACACCATGATTAATAAAGAAAATTTACACACCAAGTATCTCTTTCCTTCCTTTACAGTTTGTTCTATTCTATGCCAACAGGAGAGCCATTTTGTCTTACATAAACACGCGTGCACTCTGAAAGAATCAAAAGGAAAAAGATGTGAAAGAAAATATAATAAAATATATTAAGAATGCACATATTAATAATGACGATAAAAACATTTCATGTGTCAATATTACCTATGGCGCTGACAGACCCTTTCTCTACGGTACGGGCGTTTCAATAACATCGGTACTTTTAAATAATCGGGATCTGAACTTCCATTTCCATATTTTCACTAATTATCTTGATGAACATCAACTTCATCTTTTTTCTGTCCTGGCAAGTCAATACAATACCTGCATTACGTTTTATGTACTGGATGATAATGAATTAAAAAATCTACCTACTGCATCTAAGGCATGGAATTATTCAATCTATTTCAGACTTATTGCAATCGATTATTTTGCCGATAAACTCAGTAGTATTATATATCTTGACTCTGATATTATATGTAAAGGAAGCCTTGCCTCGCTACTCACGGAAGAATTTAATGGCAATGTATTAATGGCTGTCCATGATAGCTTTGTCGATACGTCTGCTGTTGCCGGTATCAATCCAGGTCTGTACTTCAACTCAGGCTTTATGTATTTTAATCTTCCAGAATTAAAAGATACTAATTTGACTCTGCAGGTCATTTCAAAGGTCAATGAAAACCGTTTTTCACATCCCGATCAGGATGCGTTGAACGTTCTCTTCAATGATCGCGTAAAAATTCTGGACCATAAATTCAATTCATTCTTTAACATCGATACGTTAGCCAAGAAAGGTGGTGATGCCTTTAAAATCACATCACAAACGGTATTCATTCACTATGTCGGCGTCACTAAACCCTGGCATGACTGGGCGCAATATTATGCTGAAGTCGAATACTTCAAAATAGCCAGAGAGAATTCGCCGTGGAAAGATATTCCTTTATTGGCGCCTACTACGTATAAACAGCTATCGCGGAAAAGCACACATTTAAAACACAATGGTCATCTCCTCGGTGCTTTTATTTTCTATGTTAAGTATTTAGTTAACAAATATCAAACACAGAAAAAACGCTAATATTCTGATATTATTATCTTTTCAGGAATGGTTGTGTCTCTGGCATATTGCATAAAATGATCGATTTTTATGACCATAACCATTCCGTTTTTAGCCTTCCACTGCAGAGATTACAAAGCGGGACAACACAACTCAGGCCCCCTTTCTCGTGATCCGTACAGTTTCCTCAAAAAATCAGCAAAAATGATGGTAAAGCCATAGTTAAATACATAGAATCCCCAGCACATCCATAAGCCAGCTACTATTATGCTAGAATTGCTTTACACCGCCCTTTTCTACCTTATTCAGCCTCTGATCTGGATACGGCTTTGGGTGCGCGGACGTAAAGCTCCGGCGTACCGTAAACGCTGGGGTGAACGCTACGGTTTTTATCGCCGCCCACTGAAACCAGGCGGCATCATGCTCCATTCAGTTTCCGTGGGTGAAACGCTGGCAGCAATCCCATTAGTCCGCGCTCTGAGACATCGTTACCCCGATTTGCCGATCACGGTTACCACCATGACGCCAACCGGTTCTGAGCGCGTGCAATCTGCTTTTGGCACAGACGTTCAACATATCTATCTTCCCTATGATTTACCGGATGCACTGAACCGTTTCCTGAATAAAGTTGACCCCAAACTGGTGTTAATTATGGAAACCGAGCTCTGGCCAAATTTGATCGCTGCACTGCATAAGCGCCATATCCCGCTGGTCATCGCCAACGCACGCCTTTCCGCACGTTCAGCCACTGGCTACGCTAAATTAGGGAAATTTGTTAGCAGGCTATTACGCCGCATTACGCTGATTGCTGCACAAAACGAAGAAGATGGCGCTCGCTTCATTGCATTGGGAGCCAGAAGCAATCAGGTCACCGTCACCGGTAGCCTGAAGTTTGATATTTCCGTCACCCCACAGCTGGCCGCTAAAGCAGTTACGTTACGACGCCAGTGGGCACCTCATCGCCCGGTATGGATTGCGACCAGCACGCATGACGGGGAAGAAAGCATCATCATCGCAGCTCATCAGGCGCTGTTACATCAGTTCCCGAATCTTTTATTGATTCTGGTTCCCAGACACCCTGAGCGCTTCCCGGATGCCATTAACCTCGTACGCCAGGCTGGTCTAAGCTTTACCACACGCTCTTCTGGCGAAGTTCCGTCCTCAAGTACCCAGGTGGTTATTGGCGACACGATGGGTGAGCTGATGCTGCTGTACGGCATTGCCGATCTTGCTTTTGTCGGCGGCTCTCTGGTTGAGCGTGGTGGGCACAACCCACTGGAAGCAGCGGCACATGCTATTCCTGTATTGATGGGCCCGCATACCTTTAACTTCAAAGATATTTGCGCCCGACTGGAACAGGCAAGTGGGTTGATCACCGTCACCGACGTCACCACGCTGGTGAAAGAGGTTTCGTCCCTACTGACCGATGAAGATTATCGTAATTTTTATGGTCGCCATGCTGTTGAAGTACTGTACCAAAATCAGGGCGCGCTACAGCGTCTGCTGCAGCTGCTGGAACCTTACCTGCCACCCAAAACGCATTGAGGGCTGTCATGCAAAAACGGGCGATTTATCCAGGAACCTTCGATCCCATAACTAACGGCCATCTTGATATCGTGACACGCGCGACAAGCATGTTTGATCACGTGATCCTGGCAATTGCCGCAAGCCCCAGTAAAAAACCGATGTTCACGCTGGAAGAACGCGTTCAACTGGCACAGCAGGCAACGGCGCATCTGGGTAATGTAGAAGTCATGGGATTTAGCGATTTAATGGCAAACTTTGCCCGCGATAATCAGGCCAATATTCTGATTCGTGGCCTACGTGCTGTGGCTGATTTTGAGTATGAAATGCAGTTGGCGCACATGAACCGCCACTTAATGCCTCAACTGGAAAGCGTCTTTTTGATGCCTTCTAAAGAGTGGTCGTTTATTTCATCATCGCTGGTTAAAGAAGTCGCCCGCCACCAGGGTGACGTGACCCACTTCCTGCCGAAAAATGTTCATCAGGCGCTAATGGATAAGCTGAAGTAGTGCATTTAGCCGGGTAAGCCGACAAGGTTTATCCGGCCTGCAATGGATGTTATTTCTGACAGCGGCGGCAGTAGAACGTCGTTCGCTGAGCGTGCTTAGTCGCAACAATTGGCGCTCCGCATACGCGGCAAGGCTCACCTTCACGTCCATAAACCTGTAATTCCTGAGCAAAATAGCCCGGCTTGCCGTCACTTTGCAGAAAATCTTTCAGCGTCGTTCCACCCTGTTCGATAGAGCGCAGCAATACAACCTTAATAACGCGTACCAGCAGCTCACACTCATCTTTCGACAGCGATGATGCCAGGCGGTCAGGGTGGATGCCAGCCGCAAAGAGAGACTCACTGGCGTAGATATTTCCCACCCCCACTACCAGCTTGTTATCCATCAGCCAGGGTTTTATCGCCGTTTTCTTCTTTGCGCATTTCTGCTGGAGATAAGCGGCGTTGAAATCGTCGCTCAGCGGCTCTGGGCCAAGATGAGCGAGGACATTATGTCCATCCAGTTCTTTCGTCCACAGCCAGGCGCCAAAACGTCGAGGATCGGTATACCGCAGGACTTTGCCATTACTCATCACTAAGTCGACGTGATCATGCTTTTCTGCGGGAAGTTCTTCAGGAAGAATACGCAGACTACCCGACATCCCCAGATGAATGATAATCCAGCCATCCGCCAGTTCCAGCAGCAGGTATTTCGCGCGGCGCTGTACGCTCAGCACAGGTTTATCGCTCAGGCGATAGATTTCCTCAGATACCGGCCAGCGCAAACGACCATTACGCACAGTGGCGTGTAGAATCTTCGCCCCTACCAGATGCGGCTCAATACCACGGCGACTGGTTTCGACTTCAGGTAATTCAGGCATAACATCTCCGGCGCTGTAACGGGTCTCATTAATATGGGGACGGCCAGAAAACAAAAAACCCCGCCGAGGCAGGGTTTTTCTTTACATCAAAACGAAAATTATTTGATTTTCGCTTCTTTGTATAAAACGTGCTGACGGACAACTGGATCGAATTTTTTCAGTTCCAGTTTTTCCGGCTTAGTACGTTTGTTCTTCGTAGTGGTATAGAAGTGACCAGTACCAGCAGAAGAAACCAGCTTGATTTTCTCACGAATACCTTTAGCCATGATTTATTTCCTCTTAGTACTTAGTACTTTTCGCCACGGGCACGCAGTTCGGACAGAACTGTTTCGATGCCTTTCTTATCAATTACACGCATACCTTTAGCAGATACACGCAGGGTGACAAAACGCTTCTCGCTCTCAACCCAAAAACGGTGAGAGTGCAGGTTAGGCAGGAAACGGCGTTTAGTCGCGTTCAGTGCGTGGGAACGGTTGTTACCGGTCACCGGACGCTTGCCAGTAACTTGGCAGACTCGGGACATGTCTATTCTCCAAAAATCAAATTAGCTCGAGCTTCGTATGGGGTATTGGCGCCTCGTCAGGCTTCTCAGCCCGGTTATCGCAGTTCAATACACTTAATCGTTCATACTGCAACGTCGTTGGATGCCGAATGAATGATTTTATGTATTTGCGAACTCTCGATTGCCAGGCCCAAATGCCAAACCCGAGATTCTCAAAGGTGGCGTAGTATACGCTGAGTCAGCGATGTGCTCAAGTCCCGAACAGACAAAGATCCCGATGGATCGCGTAAAGTGCGTTAAATCCAACCGCGTTCCGCTAAAGAAACGTACTCTCCGCGCCCAATTATCAGATGATCAAGCACCCGGATATCCATGAACTGACAGCATTTCACAACACGCTCGGTGATGAGTTTATCTGCTTTGCTCGGCTCTGCACACCCCGAGGGGTGATTATGCGCAAGGATCACCGCCGACGCATTCATTTTTATCGCTTCACGGACAATTTCTCGCGGATGCACCTCTACATGGCTAAGCGTCCCGGAAAAAAGTTTGCTGTGTTTTATCACTCGATGTTGCGAATCCATGAAGATCACCAAAAAGATCTCGCGCTCTTCTTGCGATAGCTGACTTTGCAGAAACTCGCGTGCCATTTCCGGGCTAAGTATCGACCTTTCTTCTATCACCCGCACGTCGTAGTAGCGTCTTGCCAACTCAGCAATGCCCTTAAGCTGAGCGTACTTCGCAAGGCCAATGCCTTGAACCAGGCTAAAATCCATGTAGTCAGCCGACAACAAGCCGTAAAGCGAATCAAATTGCTGTAGCATTTCTTTCGCCAGCGTCAGGACATCTTTTCCCCTGATTCCAGTGCGTAAAAACAGCGCCAGTAACTCGACGTCCGTCAGTGAATTGACCCCAAACTCCATCATCTTTTCCCGGGGCATCAAACATCCTGTATTTTTCATGCTTCTCCTCCCTTTCGCATCCGCATGGTGGCATAACACCAGCGGCGGATCGATGCTCTGTTATCCATTCCTCGTGGCGCTTCGCAAAGTGGATCACGGTCAAAAGCACGATAAATGATGGAGTGTGATAAAATATCCGCCTTCTGGTGTAACCCAACAGGAAAGATCATGATGAGCCTGGCCGGTAAAAAAATTGTACTTGGCGTCAGTGGTGGCATTGCTGCGTACAAAACCCCTGAGTTGGTACGTCGCTTACGGGAACGTGGTGCAGACGTCCGCGTAGCAATGACTGACGCGGCAAAAGCCTTTATTACTCCCCTGAGCTTACAGGCAGTTTCGGGCTATCCGGTATCCGACAGCCTGCTTGACCCCGCTGCTGAAGCCGCAATGGGTCATATTGAACTGGGTAAGTGGGCCGATTTGGTTATTCTGGCCCCCGCCACGGCAGATCTGATTGCTCGCGTCGCAGCAGGTATGGCCAACGATCTGGTTTCAACAATCTGTCTGGCAACCCCTGCTCCTGTTGCAGTGCTGCCAGCCATGAACCAGCAAATGTACCGCGCCGCCGCAACTCAACATAATCTTGGCGTCCTCGCCTCCCGCGGTTTACTCATTTGGGGACCCGACAGTGGTAGTCAGGCATGTGGCGACATCGGTCCTGGCCGTATGCTGGATCCCTTAACAATTGTGGATATGACGGCAGAACATTTTTCTTCTGTAAACGATCTGCAACATCTCAATATCATGATAACCGCGGGCCCAACGCGCGAACCGCTTGATCCTGTGCGTTATATTTCCAACCATAGCTCCGGGAAGATGGGATTTGCTATCGCCGCCGCAGCAGCCAAACGCGGGGCGAATGTCACTCTGGTATCGGGCCCCGTTTCGCTGCCCACGCCTGCTTTTGTACAGCGCGTAGATGTCATGACGGCATTAGAAATGGAAGCAGCCGTGCAATCTTCAGTGCAGCAGCAGCATATTTTTATTGGCTGCGCCGCAGTTGCTGATTATCGCGCGGAGACCGTCGCCCACGAAAAAATCAAAAAGCAGGCGACGCAGGGCGATGAATTAACAGTAAAAATGATCAAGAACCCGGATATTATTGCCGGTGTTGCCGCACTGGATGCTAACCGTCCTTTTGTCGTTGGGTTTGCCGCCGAAACAAATAATGTGGAAGAATATGCCCGGCAAAAACGCCTCCGCAAGAACCTTGATGTGATCTGTGCGAACGATGTTTCGCTTTCTACTCAAGGATTTAATAGCGACAGCAACGCATTACACCTTTTTTGGCAGGATGGAGATAAAGTCTTACCGCTTGAGCGCAAAGAACTCCTGGGCCAACTATTACTCGACGAGATCGTGACCCGTTATGATGAAAAAAATCGACGTTAAAATTCTGGACCCGCGCGTAGGGAAACAATTTCCGCTCCCGACGTACGCCACCTCTGGTTCTGCCGGACTTGACCTGCGTGCCTGCCTTGATGACGCCGTAGAATTAGCGCCTGGCGCAACAACGCTGGTGCCAACCGGGTTAGCCATCCATATCGCCGATCCTTCACTGGCCGCAGTGATGTTGCCACGCTCAGGTCTGGGTCATAAGCACGGTATCGTACTGGGTAACCTGGTCGGTTTGATTGATTCCGACTATCAGGGTCAGCTGATGGTGTCTATCTGGAACCGTGGTCAGGATAGCTTCACCATTGAGCCAGGCGAACGTATTGCACAGATGGTCTTTGTACCGGTTGTGCAGGCTGAATTTAATCTGGTGGAAGAGTTTGAAGCCACCGATCGTGGCGAAGGCGGCTTCGGCCATTCCGGGCGCAAGTAACCCGTAGAGAAGCATCCCTCAGCGTAATAACGCAATAACATACCGCAAACAGTCGTTTGCGGTCGCTGTGTGGATGCCTGCCTGGCAAGTGCTTATTTTCAGGGGTATTTTGTAACATGGTAGAAAAGCAAACTGCGAAAAGGAATCGTCGCGAAGAAATACTTCAGTCTCTGGCGCTGATGCTGGAATCCAGTGATGGAAGCCAGCGTATCACGACAGCAAAACTGGCAGCCTCTGTGGGCGTTTCCGAAGCGGCATTGTATCGCCATTTTCCCAGCAAGACCCGCATGTTCGATAGCTTGATTGAGTTTATCGAAGATAGTCTGATTACCCGTATCAATCTGATCTTAAAAGACGAAAAGGACACCAACGCACGTCTGCGTCTGATCGTTCTGCTGATTTTAGGGTTCGGTGAACGTAACCCCGGTCTGACGCGCATTCTGACCGGGCATGCGCTCATGTTTGAACAGGATCGTCTGCAAGGCCGTATTAACCAACTTTTTGAACGCATAGAGGCACAGTTGCGCCAGGTTCTGCGAGAAAAAAGAATGCGTGAAGGTGAAGGTTACACTGTAGATGAAACGCTGCTGGCCAGTCAGTTACTGGCTTTCTGTGAAGGTATGTTATCTCGTTTCGTGCGCAGCGAATTTAAATACCGTCCAACGGATGACTTTGACACCCGCTGGCCGTTAGTTGCCGCACAGTTGCAGTAACGACTTCGTTTTGTCCGGCCTACGTAAACCGTAGGCCCGGTAAGTGCGTAGGCCGGATAAGCGCAGCGCCATCCGGCAGTTCTTATACGCCGAACTCTTCGCGATATGCTCGCACGGCTGCCAGATGTTCTGCCATTTCAGGCTTCTCTTCCAGATAGGCAATCAGGTCTTTCAGAGTAATAATAGAAATCACCTTGCAACCATAGTCACGCTCTACTTCCTGGATAGCTGAAATCTCGCCACGCCCACGTTCCTGACGATCGAGAGAAATCAATACGCCAGCAAGCCGTGCGCCATTCGCCTGGATAATCTCCATTGACTCACGAATCGCTGTCCCGGCGGTGATCACATCATCAACCAACATCACACGTCCTTGTAGCGCGCTCCCCACCAGGTTGCCGCCTTCGCCGTGGGTCTTCGCCTCTTTACGGTTAAAGCAGTACGGTAAATCTTTGTCGTGATGCTCCGCCAATGCAACCGCTGTTGTGGTAGCGATAGGAATACCTTTGTACGCAGGGCCAAACAGCAGATCAAAATCAATACCGGAATCCACCAGCGCCTCGGCATAAAAACGGCCTAACAGTGCCAGGTCGCGCCCGGTATTAAACAGCCCGGCGTTGAAGAAATAGGGGCTTTTGCGCCCGGATTTCAGCGTAAATTCGCCAAACTTTAGTACCTGCTTGCTAAGCGCAAACTCAATAAACTGGCGCTGATACGGTTTCATGGATTCGCTCCTCATCTCACTTTATTACAGACAAAAAAAAAGGCGACTAATCAGTCGCCTTTAAAATCAATTTTCTAACGCCGCCTTCTGCGTCGCTACAATGGATTCAATTCCCCCTCGGGCCAATGCCAGTAGGGTGAGTAGCTCTTCGTGGCTGAACGGCTCACCTTCTGCCGTACCTTGTACCTCAATAATGCGACCGTCTTCGGTCATCACCACGTTCATGTCGGTTTCTGCGGCAGAGTCTTCAACGTATTCCAGGTCGCAGAGCGCTTCGCCATTTACAATACCTACGGAGACTGCCGCAACCATCCCTTTCATTGGGTTGGTTTTCAGCTTACCGCTTGCTACCAGTTTGTTCAGCGCGTCAGCCAAAGCGACACAGGCACCGGTAATGGATGCGGTACGCGTACCACCATCAGCCTGGATAACATCGCAGTCCAGCGTAATGGTGAACTCGCCAAGAGTTTTCAGGTCAACTGCTGCACGCAGCGCACGCGCAATAAGACGCTGGATCTCCATGGTACGGCCACCCTGCTTACCTTTTGCCGCTTCACGTGCGTTACGGGTATGCGTGGCACGAGGCAGCATGCCATATTCTGCGGTGATCCATCCCTGGCCCTGGCCTTTCAGGAAACGCGGAACACCTTCATCAATAGACGCGGTGCACAACACTTTGGTATCACCAAATTCGACCAGCACGGAGCCTTCAGCGTGTTTTGTATAATTACGGGTCAGGGTGACGGGACGCACCTGATTGGCACTACGACCTGCTGGACGCATGATAAAATCTCCGGCTTGAAACGAATGTGGCTGCGCATTATACGGACTTCCGACGGTTATTCCTATCCTGACAAGACGTGGATGGCTATAATCCTCCCATCTCATCTTCAAAAACAGGAACGTCTATGATCCGCAGCATGACCGCCTACGCCCGGCGTGAAATCAAGGGTGAATGGGGTAGCGCTACCTGGGAAATGCGCTCGGTAAACCAGCGTTATCTGGAAACCTATTTTCGTCTGCCGGAGCAGTTCCGTAGTCTTGAACCTGTTGTGCGTGAGCGCATCCGCACACGTCTGACACGCGGTAAAATCGAATGCACACTGCGTTTTGAACCTGATGCCAGCGCACAAGGCGAACTCATTCTGAATGAAAAACTCGCTAAACAGCTCGTTAGCGCTGCTAACTGGGTCAAGATGCAGAGCGATGAAGGCGAAATTAATCCGGTCGATATCCTGCGCTGGCCGGGTGTAATGGCCGCTCAGGAGCAAGACCTGGATGCTATTGCCGCTGAAATCCTCGCCACGCTTGACGGTACACTGGATGATTTCATTGTCGCGCGTGAAACTGAAGGTCAGGCACTGAAAGCACTGATCGAGCAACGCCTGGAAGGCGTTAGCGCTGAAGTGACGAAGGTTCGTGCACATATGCCGGAAATTCTGCAGTGGCAGCGTGAGCGTCTGGTCGCCAAACTGGAAGACGCGCAGGTCCAACTCGAAAATAACCGTCTTGAGCAAGAATTGGTGCTGATGGCGCAGCGCATCGATGTGGCGGAAGAGCTGGATCGTCTGGAAGCTCACGTCAAAGAAACCTACAACATCCTGAAGAAAAAAGAGGCGGTAGGTCGCCGTCTGGACTTCATGATGCAGGAATTCAACCGCGAGTCGAACACCCTGGCATCCAAGTCTATCAATGCAGAGGTCACTAACTCCGCGATTGAACTGAAGGTATTGATCGAACAAATGCGCGAGCAGATTCAGAATATCGAGTAAGTCACCATCTCACGTAGCCCGTCGATAAACGGCGGCGCTACGTGTTTTTTTCGATGAGCATGTTTATAACTTCTCACTACGCATTATATTTTCTCATCATTTATCACCATCAGTAATATAATGAAGCGCATGCCATATGGCATTTTCATCAATCCTGCATTAGCTGTAGTTATTAAAATCACTTCGCCTTAGAAAATCTCAATCGTGACAGTGCGCACAAATCGTTAACCTTAGCCCCCAGCAAATCAAGGGGAAGACATGCTGTTACACGTTTTATATTTAATTGGTATCACTGCTGAAGCCATGACGGGTGCGCTTGCGGCAGGCCGTCGTCGTATGGATACATTTGGCGTTATTATTATTGCCACCGCAACAGCCATTGGCGGTGGATCAGTGCGCGACATTCTTCTAGGCCACTATCCGCTCGGCTGGGTGAAACACCCTGAATACGTCATTATCGTGGCAGCCGCTGCGGTACTCACCACCATTATTGCTCCTGTCATGCCCTACCTGCGTAAAATCTTCCTCGTACTGGATGCGCTGGGCCTGGTGGTCTTTTCTATTATCGGTGCGCAGGTTGCGCTGGATATGGGACACGGGCCAATTATTGCCGTGGTTGCAGCGGTGACCACCGGCGTCTTCGGCGGCGTATTACGCGATATGTTCTGCAAACGCATCCCGCTCGTATTCCAGAAAGAACTTTATGCCGGCGTGTCATTTGCCGCTGCCGTGCTTTACATCGTGCTGCAACATTATGTCTCCAGCCACGATGTTGTGGTTATATCTACCCTACTGTTCGGCTTTACAGCACGTTTACTGGCGCTGCGCCTGAAGTTGGGACTACCGGTATTTTATTATCGCCATGAAGGCCATTAAGGCATAAAACCGGCGATACGCTGAGCAGCTAACCAGTTGCTCAGCGCTATTACCTCCCTGTTTTTCAGCCACTGCATCACCAGTTGGACCCGCCGCTCACCCATAGACGGAAGCTGCCGCCAATCTTTCTCATCGCGTTGTTGTAGTTGCAGCCAAGCGCTATCACCGCTGGCATTCACTGCGGCCTGGGTCAACGGTATGCCCATTGCACCAACCCAGCGGTTGAAGGGAAGACGGCGAGACTGATTAAACTGATGCCACAGCCTCTCCCCTTTGCTTATCCCAAATGTGGATCGTAGCTGTTCCTGGGTTAATCCCAGCCAGGAAAAAATGTGCTCAAAGTGAAATACCTGATGCAGCTCCCGCCATCCCGCCTCACCTATCCCCTGCAGATCCAGCACCTCTTTTGCCCCAACCCAGATCAGCCTGGCCACAAACTGCTCGTAACACTCGGGTGCGGCATAAAAACAGGTCAGTGAATTAAAGTGCCCATCAGGTGGTATTGGTTTAGTGCGCTGGGTACTACGCCAGACAACCTCATCAATGCGGGGAATACCTTGCCCGGCCAGGCTCACCAGAATGTGATCGCCAGGTGCGATATCCCATTCATTCCAGCGTCGTACAGACCCAACATTGACGCGCTGTACCCGTTTATCATCCAGCATGACGGGTGCCAACACTGCAACAACGGCAATTTTTCCACTCTTACCAACAGAAAACTGAATACCTGTTACTTCAGATATCCGGGAAACAGGGGGGTATTTCCATGCAGCCAGCCAGTCTCCCTGCCCAGGAAACCAATGTCGTGCTTGCGGCTCTTTTTCTGCACGTACCACCACACCATCCGTAACGAAAGGCAATGCCGAAGTCCACCATCTGGCGCGGGCATGCTCGACCTGATCCGCATTTGCCACCGGCTGCGTATAGCGTTGGGTGAGGCTGAATCCCGCACCAGTGAGTTGCCGTAGTCTTTCCGTCATCTCCACAGGACCATCAGGCCAGGCCCAAATAAATATGTTCAGAGAGCGTAATAACTCCGGCGTGTTCTGCCGCATCATCATACCGGCAACCTTAGAACGGGCATTCACACCGCCTTTCTTTTGCTGGATATGCCCATCCTGCTGCAAAAAAATCTCCCCCTGCAGCGTGCTGTTCGCAAGCAGTCCTCGGACAGTCCGCGGTATCGAAGGCATCTGGAGAACCTTGTGCGTCCAGTCTTCGCCTTTGATGCCGTTACCACGGCTAATCGCCTTAATCAGATTGCCATCCCGATAAACCAGCGTTACTGCAACACCGTCTACTTTAGGTTGCACCCAGAGATCGCTACGCGTCTGCATCCATTGCTGCACCGCTTGCTTATCTGCCAGCTTACGAACACCCGTATGAGGAACAGGGTGCAATATTGAGCCGCTTATCGGTGGCGCAGACAGGTCTATCTGTGAATCACCTCCGAAACAGCGTTGCCATTGGTGTAGCTGCGCATTCAACTGATCATAAATACCGTCATCTACGGCACTCACACCCTGCTTCCAATAACTATCATTCCATTGCGTTATCTGCTGTTGTAGTCGCGACATTTCCTCGTTTGCCCGATCCGCAGACCAGGCGGGGCACGCGGCCCCGGCCCGCAAATGGCAGAACAGCAACACCAGCACAATGCTTTTCCATAACCCCATACCACCTCCGCCTGAAAATGCGTTTCCCGGCAGGTATAGCGCAAAGCGCCGTCAAAACAGAGCGGCAAAAATTCGTCATGCGAGCAGCTTTCCTGGCATTTTCACTTTTTGCAGCAAACCTCCAGTAAAACAGGAAACTGGTACGCAAAACGCAATAAACATGCGCAAAAAGTGTGACAAAGGCTACGTAGCAAAGCGGCTACGTGTATAATAAGCCCGTATGTAGGCTCTCTTTCGACAATCACATACATTAAGATACTCATGGCTCAAGGCACGCTTTATATTGTTTCTGCCCCCAGTGGCGCGGGTAAATCCAGCCTGATTCAGGCTTTATTAAAGACCCAACCGTTGTATGACACCCAGGTTTCTGTTTCACACACCACGCGCGCACCGCGCCCGGGGGAAGTGCATGGTGAACACTATTTCTTTGTGAACCATGATGAATTCAGAACCATGATTGGCAGAGATGCGTTCCTGGAACACGCTGAGGTATTCGGCAATTATTA
Organism: Citrobacter sp. Igbk 17; assembly: GCF_028069775.1. Classification (NCBI taxonomy): domain Bacteria; kingdom Pseudomonadati; phylum Pseudomonadota; class Gammaproteobacteria; order Enterobacterales; family Enterobacteriaceae; genus Citrobacter; species Citrobacter sp. Igbk 17. The sequence goes on from NZ_JANEWI010000037.1 coordinate 22,828, forward strand.
CGGCACCTCGCGTGAAACCATTGAGCAAGTATTAGCATCCGGCGTAGATGTCTTTTTAGATATCGACTGGCAAGGTGCACAGCAAATTCGTGAAAAAATGCCGCATGCGCGCAGCATTTTTATTTTGCCACCTTCTAAGATTGAGCTGGACCGCCGTCTCCGAGGCCGCGGTCAGGATAGCGAAGAAGTAATCGCGAAACGTATGGCGCAAGCTGTTGCAGAAATGAGCCATTACGCCGAATATGATTATCTTATTGTGAATGATGATTTCGATACTGCCCTGGGCGATTTGAAAACCATCATTCGCGCCGAACGTCTGCGCATGAGCCGCCAAAAGCAGCGTCATGACGCTTTAATCAGCAAACTGTTGGCAGACTGAACCCACATTCAGTATCATGCCCAGTCATTTCTTCACCTGTGGAGCATTTTAAGTATGGCACGCGTAACTGTTCAGGACGCTGTAGAGAAAATTGGTAACCGTTTTGACCTGGTACTGGTCGCCGCGCGTCGCGCTCGTCAGATGCAGGTAGGCGGAAAGGATCCGCTCGTACCGGAAGAAAACGATAAAACTACCGTAATCGCGCTGCGCGAAATCGAAGAAGGTCTGATCAACAACCAGATCCTCGACGTGCGTGAGCGCCAGGAACAGCAAGAGCAGGAAGCCGCTGAATTACAAGCCGTTACCGCTATTGCTGAAGGTCGTCGTTAATCACAAAGCGGGTCGCCCTTGTATCTGTTTGAAAGCCTGAATCAACTGATTCAAAACTACCTGCCGGAAGACCAGATTAAGCGTCTTCGGCAGGCGTATCTCGTTGCACGTGACGCTCACGAGGGCCAAACACGTTCAAGCGGTGAACCCTATATCACGCACCCGGTAGCGGTAGCCTGCATTCTGGCCGAGATGAAACTCGACTATGAAACGTTAATGGCTGCGCTGCTGCATGACGTGATTGAAGATACCCCTGCCACCTACCAGGATATGGAACAGCTTTTTGGTAAAAGTGTTGCTGAACTGGTCGAAGGGGTATCAAAGCTTGATAAGCTTAAGTTTCGCGATAAGAAAGAGGCGCAGGCCGAAAACTTTCGCAAGATGATTATGGCGATGGTGCAGGATATCCGCGTCATTCTCATCAAACTTGCCGACCGTACCCACAACATGCGCACGCTGGGCTCATTGCGCCCGGATAAGCGTCGCCGCATAGCCCGTGAAACTCTCGAAATCTACAGTCCGCTGGCACACCGTTTAGGTATTCATCACATAAAAACCGAGCTGGAAGAGCTGGGTTTTGAAGCGCTGTACCCGAACCGCTATCGCGTGATTAAAGAAGTGGTTAAAGCCGCTCGCGGCAACCGCAAAGAGATGATCCAAAAAATCCTCTCAGAAATCGAAGGGCGTTTGCAGGAGGCTGGCATTCCGTGTCGTGTAAGTGGACGCGAAAAGCATCTGTACTCTATCTATTGCAAAATGGTACTCAAAGAGCAGCGTTTTCACTCGATCATGGATATCTACGCTTTCCGCGTTATTGTTCATGACTCCGATACCTGCTATCGCGTACTCGGCCAGATGCATAGCCTGTACAAACCACGTCCTGGTCGCGTTAAAGACTATATTGCCATTCCGAAAGCGAACGGATATCAGTCTTTGCACACCTCAATGATCGGCCCACACGGCGTCCCGGTTGAAGTACAAATTCGTACTGAAGACATGGACCAGATGGCAGAGATGGGGGTTGCAGCACACTGGGCGTATAAAGAGCACGGCGAAACCAGTACTACGGCACAAATCCGCGCCCAGCGCTGGATGCAGAGCTTGCTGGAGCTGCAGCAAAGCGCCGGTAGCTCATTTGAATTTATTGAAAGCGTCAAATCTGATCTCTTCCCGGATGAGATTTATGTTTTCACACCGGAAGGGCGAATTGTCGAATTGCCTGCCGGTGCAACACCTGTCGACTTCGCCTATGCTGTGCATACCGATATCGGTCACGCCTGCGTTGGTGCCCGCGTAGACAGGCAGCCTTACCCACTTTCGCAGCCGCTCTCCAGTGGCCAAACCGTTGAAATCATTACCGCGCCAGGCGCTCGCCCCAATGCGGCATGGCTCAACTTTGTGGTCAGTTCAAAAGCTCGCGCCAAAATTCGCCAACTGCTGAAAAACCTTAAACGCGATGATTCCGTCAGTCTGGGTCGTCGTCTACTCAACCATGCCTTAGGCGGTAGCCGTAAACTGGCAGAGATCCCGCAAGAGAGCATCCAGCGTGAGCTTGAGCGCATGAAGCTCGCCACGCTTGACGATCTGTTAGCTGAAATCGGCCTGGGTAACGCCATGAGCGTGGTCGTTGCGAAAAACCTTCAGCAGGGTGAGGTGCCGGCAAATGCGCCAGCACAATCTGGTCATGGTCATCTGCCGATTAAAGGCGCAGATGGTGTGCTGATCACCTTCGCGAAATGTTGTCGCCCAATTCCTGGCGATCCAATCATTGCCCACGTCAGTCCGGGTAAAGGTCTGGTGATCCACCATGAGTCCTGCCGTAATATCCGTGGCTACCAGAAAGAGCCTGAGAAGTTTATGGCGGTTGAATGGGATAAAGAGACCGAACAGGAGTTCATCACTGAGATTAAGGTGGATATGTTTAACCACCAGGGTGCTCTGGCAAACCTGACGGCGGCAATCAACACGACCACCTCCAATATTCAAAGCCTGAATACTGAAGAGAAAGATGGCCGCGTCTACAGCGCCTTTATTCGCCTCACTGCCCGCGATCGCGTACATCTGGCGAACATTATGCGCAAAATCCGCGTCATGCCGGACGTGATTAAAGTCACCCGTAACAGAAACTAGTCTTTTATGAATGAACAGCGTTATGCACGTATCCGCGAGATGCTCGCGCGGCGTCAGCCCGATCTGACTGTCTGCATGGAGCAAGTCCACAAACCTCATAACGTTTCTGCGATCATTCGTACCGCGGATGCCGTCGGCGTGCATGAAGTCCACGCCGTCTGGCCGGGTAGTCGTATGCGCACCATGGCCTCCTCTGCCGCGGGCAGCAACAGTTGGGTGCAGGTGAAGACTCACCGCACTATCGGCGATGCCGTCACGCAGTTAAAAAGCCAGGGCATGCAAGTTCTGGCAACTCACCTCTCTGACAAAGCTGTCGATTTCCGCGAGATTGATTACACGCGACCAACCTGCATCCTGATGGGCCAGGAAAAAACCGGTATCACCCAGGAAGCATTAGATCTGGCAGATCAGGACATCATCATTCCGATGATTGGTATGGTGCAGTCGCTGAATGTCTCGGTCGCCTCGGCGCTGATTCTGTACGAAGCACAACGCCAGCGGCAAAACGCCGGGATGTACCAGCGAGAAAACAGCATGCTGCCGGAAGACGAGCAGCAACGTTTGCTGTTTGAAGGGGGATATCCAGTGCTGGCCAATGTGGCGAAGCGCAAAGGACTCCCCTATCCCCACGTGAATACGCAGGGCGAAATTGAAGCCGATGCAACGTGGTGGGCCACTATGCAGTCTGCGAGATAAACACGATGAAAGGCCGTTTACTGGATGCCATCCCACTCAACTCTCTGACGGGCGTTGGCGCAGCACAAAGCAGTAAACTGGCTAAAATTGGCCTGCACACCGTGCAGGACCTCCTGTTGCACCTTCCTCTGCGCTACGAAGATCGTACTCATCTTTACCCAATTGGCGAACTCTTGCCCGGTGTCTACGCCACCGTTGAAGGCGAAGTGTTGAATTGCAATATCACCTTCGGTGGCCGCCGGATGATGACCTGCCAGATAAGCGATGGTTCGGGTATTCTGACGATGCGCTTCTTCAATTTCAGCGCCGCGATGAAAAATAGCCTCGCTACCGGAAGACGGGTGCTGGCCTACGGCGAAGCCAAACGTGGGAAATATGGCGCCGAGATGATCCACCCGGAATATCGCGTACAGGGCGATCTCAGTACGCCGGAACTCCAGGAAACGCTCACTCCGGTTTACCCGACAACCGAAGGCGTGAAGCAGGCAACACTGCGTAAACTGACCGATCAGGCGCTGGATTTGCTTGATACCTGCGCCATTGCAGAACTGCTACCACCGGAATTACTACAAGGGATGATGAGCCTGCCAGAAGCTCTGCGCACGCTGCACCGTCCACCGCCGTCACTCCAGCTAAGCGATCTGGAAACCGGACAACATCCGGCACAGCGGCGTTTGATTCTGGAAGAATTGCTGGCACACAACCTCAGCATGCTGGCGTTACGCGCCGGAGCCCAACGTTTTCACGCCCAGCCGCTGAGCGCGAACGATACGCTAAAAAATAAGCTACTGACAGCCCTCCCCTTTAATCCAACCGCTGCACAGGCGCGAGTAACCGCCGAGATTGAACGCGACATGGCGTTGGATGTCCCGATGATGCGACTGGTACAGGGTGATGTTGGTTCCGGGAAAACACTGGTTGCAGCACTTGCTGCTCTACGGGCAATTGCACATGGCAAGCAAGTTGCGCTGATGGCCCCCACCGAGCTCCTGGCTGAGCAGCACGCAAACAACTTCCGCAACTGGTTTGCACCGCTGGGAGTTGAAGTGGGCTGGCTGGCCGGCAAGCAAAAGGGTAAAGCGCGTCAGGCACAGCAGGAAGCTATTGCCAGCGGCCAGGTACAGATGATTGTCGGCACTCACGCTATTTTCCAGGAACAGGTTCAGTTCAACGGTCTGGCACTGGTTATCATCGACGAACAACACCGCTTCGGCGTGCATCAACGTTTGGCACTATGGGAAAAAGGTCAGCAGCAGGGGTTCCACCCGCATCAGTTAATCATGACCGCCACGCCAATCCCACGCACGCTGGCGATGACCGCCTATGCCGATCTCGACACATCAGTAATTGATGAACTGCCTCCGGGACGTACACCGGTCACCACCGTCGCGATTCCGGATACCCGCCGCAGCGACATCATTGACCGCGTGCGTAACGCTTGCACGAACGAAGGTCGCCAGGCGTACTGGGTCTGCACGTTGATCGAAGAGTCTGATTTACTGGAGGCCCAGGCAGCAGAGGCCACATGGGAAGAACTTAAACTCGCTCTGCCGGAGCTTAATATTGGTCTGGTGCATGGGCGCATGAAACCTGCCGAGAAGCTGTCTGTCATGGCTGCGTTTAAACAGGGCGAAATGCATCTGCTGGTCGCCACTACAGTGATTGAAGTCGGTGTAGACGTCCCCAACGCCAGCCTGATGATTATTGAAAACCCGGAGCGTCTGGGCTTAGCGCAGTTACACCAGCTGCGCGGCCGCGTCGGTCGCGGTGCAGTCGCTTCTCACTGCGTCCTGCTGTACAAATCACCGCTGTCAAAAATAGCGCAAAAACGTCTGCAGGTGCTGCGAGACAGCAACGACGGATTCGTGATTGCGCAAAAAGATTTGGAGATCCGCGGCCCCGGTGAGCTATTGGGTACACGCCAGACCGGCACGGCGGAATTTAAGGTAGCGGATTTACTGCGCGATCAGGCAATTATTCCGGAAGTTCAGCGCATTGCCCGCCATATTCACGAACGTTATCCACAGCAGGCAGTGGCGCTGATAGAGCGCTGGATGCCAGAAACTGAACGCTACTCCAACGCATAACCCTCTTCATCGCGGCGGTTATCACACCGCCGCACAGCCTTTATTGCGCAAAGATCGGCAACAGCAGATACAGCTTAATCACCAGTGCATTGACGATATCGATAAAGAACGCCCCCACCATCGGCACCACCAGAAACGCCATATGTGATGGACCAAAACGTTCGGTAATCGCCTGCATGTTGGCAATCGCTGTCGGCGTTGCGCCGAGGCCAAAGCCACAGTGCCCGGCAGCCAGCACCGCCGCATCGTAGTTCTTACCCATCAGGCGCCAGGTGACGAAAATTGCATACAGCGCCATGAAAACGGTCTGTACAACAAGGATTGCCAGCATTGGTAGCGCCAGCGAGGCCAGTTCCCACAGCTTGAGGCTCATTAACGCCATTGCCAGGAACAGCGACAGACTGACGTTACCAAGCACCGAAACCGCTCGCTCAAACACCCGATAAAAGCCCAGTAGCGCCAGACCATTACTCAGGATCACGCCGACAAACAGTACGCAGACGAAGGTCGGTAGTTCCAGCACCGTACCCACCAACATTTGCGCAACGATTTTGCCCACCGTCAGGCAGATAGCAATCAGCGCGATAGTTTCAATCAGCACCAGCGAGGTGATCATGCGCCCAACATCCGGCTTTTCAAACGCAGTCGGTACTGCCTGATCGTCCGGCATACCGTCCGGAGTTGTGGAGTGTTTTACCAGATAGCGCGCAACAGGCCCACCGATCAAGCCACCCAGCACCAGGCCGAACGTTGCGCATGCCATTGCCACTTCAGTTGCATTAGCGAAACCATAGCGTTCGATAAACAGCTTGCTCCACGCTGCTCCGGTTCCGTGTCCACCAGAGAGCGTTATCGAACCGGCAATCAGGCCCATCAACGGGTCGAGACCCAGCAGGCTTGCCATACCGATACCGATGGCGTTCTGCATTAATAGCAGCCCAACAACCACAATCAGAAAGATGCCCACCACGCGGCCACCCGCGCGCAGGCTGGCAATATTGGCATTCAGGCCGATAGTTGCGAAGAACGCCAGCATCAGCGGATCGCGCAACGTCATATCAAAATTGACCTCCCAGCCCATGCTTTTTTTCAGCACCAGCAACGCGATCGCCACCAGCAATCCACCTGCTACAGGTTCGGGAATCGTATATTTTTTCAGGAAAGAGACTGACTGGACGAGCTTACGCCCCAGCAGCAACACCAGGGTTGCAGCAACCAGTGTTGATAATGTATCGAGGTAAAACATATACAGCTCCATTAGTGCGCTTTGCAGTTCTGCTACGCACGATTCATTCCAGGTCGATTTTTAGCTCTTAATGAGTTATCGGGGTGGATTTTAAGCAGAAAATGATGAAAAGTTATATAAAAATGTTTGTTTATCCGTTTTAAATATTAAGAATAGTTACTCGCAAACGTTTGCTTTTCTGTCCTGGTCAGATAAAATCACCGCTTTTCCACCATGGGATTGCCTCTGATGTCCGTTAACGCCGTAGAGTCGACAAATGCGCAACCGGTTGCGCAGACTCACAACAGTGAACTGATTTACCGTCTTGAAGATCGACCCCCGCTAGCCCAAACCCTGTTTGCCGCCTGTCAGCACCTGCTGGCCATGTTCGTCGCGGTAATCACGCCTGCTCTGTTAATCTGCCAGGCGCTCGGCTTACCGGCTCAGGATACTCAACACATTATCAGTATGTCGCTGTTCGCTTCCGGCGTGGCTTCTATCATTCAGATCAAAGCCTGGGGACCGGTGGGCTCAGGGCTGTTATCCATTCAGGGCACCAGCTTTAACTTTGTTGCGCCACTGATTATGGGCGGAACGGCGCTAAAAACCGGTGGCGCAGATATCCCAACCATGATGGCGGCGTTGTTTGGCACACTGATGCTGGCAAGCTGCACCGAGATGGTTATCTCGCGTGTACTGCATTTGGCACGTCGTATTATTACTCCGCTGGTCTCAGGGGTGGTAGTAATGATCATTGGTTTGTCACTGATTCAGGTGGGTCTGACATCGATTGGCGGCGGTTACGCAGCAATGAGCGACAACACCTTTGGCGCACCGAAGAATTTGATGCTGGCAGGTGTCGTGCTGGCGCTGATTATCATTCTTAATCGCCAGCGCAACCCATACCTGCGCGTTGCGTCACTGGTGATTGCAATGGCTGCAGGATACCTGCTGGCCTGGTTCATGGGCATGTTGCCGCAAAATACCGCGCCGGTAAGTCAAGATCTGATCATGGTACCAACGCCGCTGTATTACGGTCTGGGTATCGACTGGAGCTTACTGCTACCGCTGATGCTGGTCTTTATGATCACCTCGCTGGAGACCATCGGTGATATTACGGCCACCTCCGATGTCTCCGAACAACCGGTCTCGGGTCCGCTGTACATGAAACGTCTGAAAGGCGGAGTACTGGCGAACGGCCTGAACTCGTTTGTTTCTGCCGTGTTCAACACCTTCCCGAACTCCTGCTTCGGTCAGAATAATGGGGTCATCCAGTTAACCGGCGTTGCCAGCCGCTATGTTGGTTTTGTGGTGGCGCTGATGCTGATCGCACTGGGTCTGTTCCCGGCAGTCAGCGGCTTTGTACAACATATCCCTGAACCTGTTCTGGGCGGGGCAACGCTGGTAATGTTCGGGACTATCGCCGCCTCCGGGGTACGCATCGTGTCACGTGAACCGCTGAACCGCCGTGCCATCCTGATTATCGCACTGTCGCTGGCTGTCGGTCTCGGCGTCTCCCAGCAACCGCTGATCCTGCAGTTTGCGCCTGACTGGGTGAAAAACCTGCTCTCTTCCGGTATTGCTGCTGGCGGTATTACCGCTATTGTTCTGAACCTGATTTTCCCGCCAGAGAAAGCGTAAGCGAAATGCGGCGTTGATTCTGAATCAATGCCGCTGTAACGCTCTTTCACCATTCCCGCCTTGAGGATTGCGCGTAAATCGTGCATAACTTGACTATGTGCACTTCGCGGGATGGAAGACCATGAAATTTATTGGAAAGCTGCTTATTTACGTGCTGATCGCCTGTGCAGTGGCGATCCTCGGCCTTTATTTTCTACTGCAAACCCGTTGGGGTGCAGAGCATGTCAGCGCATGGGTGTCAGAGAACAGCAGCTACCACCTGGCTTTTGATGCCATCGATCACCGGTTTTCCTCCCCATCCCATATTCTGTTGAAAAATGTCACTTTTGGTCGTGATGGGCAACCTGCCACGCTGGTCGCAAAAACGGTTGATATTGGCCTGAGCAGTCGTCAGATCACCGACCCGTTGCACGTTGACACCATCTTGTTGCAAAACGGTACGCTCAATCTTTCTCAACAAACTGCGCCGCTTCCGTTCCAGGCCGATCGCCTGCAGCTACAGGATATGGCATTAAATAGCCCCGGCAGTGAGTGGAACCTGAGCGCGCAACGCGTGAACGGCGGCGTTATTCCCTGGAACCCTGAGGCGGGTAAAATTCTCGGCAACAAGGCGCAAATTCAGCTCAGCGCCAGTTCATTAACGCTTAACGACGTTCCCACCACCAACGTGCTGATCGAAGGCAGCATTGACCATGACCGCGTGACGTTAAGTAACATTGGCGCAGATGTCGCACGCGGCGCGTTAACCGGCGTTGCGCAGCGGAATGCTGATGGCAGCTGGGTCGTGGAGAACCTGCGGTTAAATGATATCCGGCTACAAAGTGATAAATCACTGGTCGATTTTTTCGCACCACTAACCACAATTCCGTCCCTGCAAATTGGTCGTCTTGAGGTGACGGATGCCCGTCTGCAAGGTCCTAACTGGGCGGTAACAGATCTCGATCTGAGTTTGCGCAATATGACCTTCAGCAAGGACGACTGGCAAACTCAGGAAGGGAAGCTGTCGATGAACGCCAGTGAGTTTATCTACGGTTCACTGCACTTTTTCGACCCCATTCTGAATGCCGAATTCTCACCGCAGGGCATTGCACTACGCCAGTTCACCACTCGCTGGGAAGGCGGTATGGTTAGAACATCCGGTAACTGGTTGCGCAGTAACAAGTCGCTAGTCCTTGACGATGTTGCCATTGCCGGGCTGGAATACACGCTGCCGGAAAACTGGAAGCAATTGTGGATGAAACCCCTGCCTTCCTGGCTAAACAGCCTGACGCTGAAAAAATTCAGCGCCAGCCGTAACCTGATTATCGATATCGACCCTCTGTTCCCATGGCAGCTCACCGCACTGGACGGTTATGGCGCCAACCTCGGGCTGGTACAAAATAATCAGTGGGGTATCTGGAGTGGTAGCGCCACACTCAATGCCGCTGCTGCGACGTTTAACCGTACCGACGTGCGCCGACCTTCTCTGGCCCTCGCCGCGAACAGCAGCACCATCAATATCAGCGAGCTAAGTGCCTATACGGAAAAAGGGCTGCTGGAGGCGACCACCAGCATTTCGCAGTTGCCGCAACGCCAGGCGCAGGTCAGCCTGAACGGGCGTGGTGTGCCAATGACTATCCTGCAGCAGTGGGGATGGCCAGCACTGCCGCTTCCTGGTGACGGTAACATTCAGCTTACGGCCAGCGGTAATATTCAGGCAGATGCGCCACTCAAACCGACCGTGAACGGCCAGCTACATGCTGTAAATGCTGATAAACAGCAGGTGACGCAAACCATGCAGGCGGGTGTGGTCTCCGGTAGTGAAGTCTCAGCGCCGCCACTTGCGCAGTGATTATTGCCCGGTGGCGCTTCGCTTACCGGGCCTGCTCCCGCTCATAAACGAATATATTCACTGCACAACAACCATTTCACCGGCTCGTCCTCTTCTATCGCCGGGAAGCGTCCCCCAGGCTCAAGAAAGTGGTTATCGTGCCGGTCGTCATTCACCATTGAGATTTCCCAGCCCAATACAAACGCTTTCTCGGCCCAGAAACGATGATACAAACGGGGTGGCAGACAGATGCCTTGCCCTGGTTTCAACACCAGCGTTTCACCGGGCTTAACGGTTCGCCGCTGACCATCCACACTTACCTCAATAATATGCTGCGCGTCATACTGAGCATCGGGCGTGGCCCATGCCAGCTGCATACATAAATCACCGCCGCCGCGATTGACAATATCTTCCATTTTATGGGTGTGAAAATGCCACGGCGTTTGTTGATCCTGTTGAATTTGCAGCATCTTTTCGGCATACGGTTTGGGGTAGTTTGCCGAATCCAACACGCCATTGCGCAACGTCAGTAACGTCAGCCCGGTTTGCGCAAAATCTCCGCGCCCGAAGTCAGTAACGTCCCAACCCAGCTGGAGATCGCGCACTTCACGCCACAGAGTTTGATCCTGTTGCCGCCAAGTGTCGACGGTAAAATACGCAAAGTCAGGCAGACAGATTCGAAAAGTCTCGGCGATGGCATGCGCTTTATCAACGGCATAATTAATTTGTGAACGCTTCATTCCACTTTTCCTTGTCGCGAAAGAGGCGGGTTTCCCCGCCTGCATGCCGTTAGTAAAGTGATGCTTTGCCAGTAGATCCAAACAGCTTCATTTTATGGCGGATCACATCCCGTGCGGCGCTAATCGCTTCCGGGTAAATCACGTTCGGGTCCCACCAGGTTTCTTTCGCCAGAATTTCACGCACCTTCTGGAAGTAGGCATACTTCATATCGCTGGAAATATTGATTTTGCCCACGCCCAGCGTGACGGATTCGGCAATCTCCGCATCCGGGTTCGCCGAGCCGCCGTGCAGCACCAGCGGAATATCCAGCCGCCCGGCGATATCACGCAGAATGTTCATTTGCAGCTCTGGCTGCATTCCTTTCGGGTAGATCCCGTGGGCGGTACCAATCGCTACTGCCAGCGTGTCAGCTCCGGTACGGGCGATAAAGTCCTGCGCCTGAGCAGGATCGGTGTAGGTGACTTTTGATACACCGCCTTCCACTGACGTTCCGGTCTGGCCGATCGTCCCCAGCTCCCCCTCAACCGAGACACCTACCGCATGCGCCAGTTTGACCACTTCGCGGGTCAGGGCCACGTTTTCCTCATAGGGCAGCAGCGAACCGTCGATCATCACCGAGGTAAACCCACACTGAATCGCCCGCAGGACATGTTCCACCGACGCCCCATGGTCCAGATGCAGAGTAAACGGCACTGTGCTACGCATCGTGATATCGCGGACATAGCTAAAAAACGCATCACCGACGAAATCATGCTCGCTGGGGTGAATCGAGATAATCGCTGGCGTGTTGGTTGCTTCCGCCTCTTCGACCACTGCACGCACAAAGCAACTATCCGCCACGTTGAAGGCGCCAATGGCAAAACCGTGCTGACGAGTAGGCTGCAGTAATTCTTTCATCGAAACTAACATGTTAATTCTCCAGTTTCAGGGTGTAGAAAGCCCTGCCAGTGCGTCATCGCAGAGGCATAGAAGGCGTTACAGAAAATGAATCAGGCTTTGCCGATAGCGCCGCTGGCCTGCAGATACGGAATAATGGCTTCTTCGCAGGCCTGTTCCATCAGGGCCAGGGCATCAACAAGTTCACAGGATTTGTCGCGACACAGGGTATGGAGCAATGCGGCTTTTCCGGCTTCAAAAACCGCCGCGCCAACGTTAATTTTGGCGACGCCAAACATCGGACAACGCTGTAGCTGGTCAAACGGCGTACCGCTGCCGCCATGTAGAGCCAGTGGCACCGTCGATAAACGGGCAATCTCCTCAAGGCGCTGGAAATCAATCACCGGCGTCACACCCGGCGCATACATACCGTGCGCCGTACCGACCGACACCGCCAGCACGTCGATCCCGGTCTGCTGGATAAACGGCTCAACGTCAGCAGCCCGGGTCATCAAATCAACGTTCGTCGCGTGGTCATAGCGTGGAGCATCGGCAAGATGCCCCAACTCGCCTTCCACACACAGCGAGACGCTGGCAGCCAGATCCACAACCGCACGGGTCTGACGAATATTTTCCTCCAGCGCAAACGCTGAAGCGTCGATCATCAAGCCACTAAACCCGGCGCGAAAAGCCTGGCGGATGCGTACAGGATCTTTGCCGTGGTCCAGTGCCAGCACGACCGGCACCGAAGCTTCATCCGCCAGCGTTTTGACGACCGCAACGGCTATCGATGCAGGAAAATGGTCCAGATGCCCCTGATACAGATTCAGAATAATAGGCGCATGATGTTTCTCAGCCACCCGTACCGCCGCACGGGCGCTTTCCAGGTTCATACAGTTGATGGCCAGCAGCGCGTACTGTTCACGCCAGGCTTTCGTCACCATACTTTTCATATCAGCAAACATACAGCCTCCGGTTATTCCAGGGTGAAGGTGATTTCTTCGTCTTTCAGCTTCTGATCGCTGAGTTCATCAAACTCCTCGTCACGCTCAGTCACCGGTTTCTTCCACAGTGAGAGCATCACGCCGCAAATCACCGTGCCGATCCCCAATGCCAGGCAAAACAGCAGCGGGTGTGTGAAGAGTGGGACCACGAACATGCCGCCGTGCGGAACCGGACTTTCGACACCCCATACCATAATCAAGCCGCCCGCCACCGCTGATGCCACCACACAGGACCCAACCACGCGCAACAGGTCACGTGCCGCAATCGGTATAACGCCTTCGGTAATCATGCAGATCCCCATCGGGAATGCCGCCTTCAGTGCCTCACGTTCGGCCCGGGTGTACTTGTGGCGCGTCAGCAGGAAGGAGAGCGTAATGCCGAACGGTGGGATCATCGACCCGACAAACTTGACCGCTTCAGGGCCATACACGCCGCTAACCAGCATGCCATCCGCAAACAGCGACATGGTTTTATTTACCGGTCCGCCGAAGTCGAATGTCGCCATTGCGCCGAGGATCGCCCCCATCAGAAAACGGGACCCACCCTGCATGGACTCCAACAGGTGGATCAGCGCGTCCTGCAGCCAGGCAATCGGCTTGCCGATCAGCGTCATCATCAACAGACCGCCAATCACAGTACTCAACACCGGTAGCACCATGATGGGCATCAGCCCCTGCATTGATTGCGGTAAACGGATATAACGTTTCAACAGCAGAACGGTGTAGCCAACCAGAAACCCGCCAAGCATTCCGCCAATAAAACCGGTATGAATTTCGCCACAGACAAAACCGACAATCAGACCCGGCGCAAATCCGGGGCGATCGGCAATGGAGTAAGCAATCGCCGCGCTAATCAGCGGCACAATCAACCCCATCCCCCAACCACCTATCTGGTTGAGCATCCAGGGTATTGTCCCGATTTTTTCACCCACGTTAGTGCCGCCAAGTATTTGCCCCAGAGCAATACAGATCCCAGCGGCAACAATTAACGGGATCATCCACGAAATCCCCGTTAACAAATGCTTTTTAACTTCCTGAGATAGCGGAATTTTATTTTCACTCATGTGAAACCCCTCCAAAATGAGGATCGCTACTGGTTTGCGTTAACTAATGATTTTTCAACCTTTTCAAGAAACTGAACCGGTGATTTTATGACTATTTCCGTTTTCACTCGCACAATGCGTTTATTTGAAAACCGTTCCTCACCTTTTATTTTTACATCCACAGCAAGAATCACGACATCTGCAGATGATATATCCTCTGCCAGCAATTCATTTTCCGTTCCGATAGTGCCCTGGGTTTCAACTTTAATATTATGACCAAGCGCTTTAGCACCTTTAATTAATTTCTCACGGGCAATATAGGTGTGCGCAATACCCGCCGTACAGGCGGCAACACAAACAATATTCATAACATGCTCCACTTTTTATTTAGCAGACATTGGATTCAGCATATTGGCTAAATAGCTCAATAATTTTCTGTGGACTGCTTTCGATCAGTAATTGTTCAATAATATCTTCGTCAGCCAGTGCTCCGGCAACCTGCGAGAGCAGACGAATATGCGTGGTGTTCTGATCTTCAAGACGAACGGCAAACAAAATAATGCACCGCACATTGCTGCCATCCAGCGTTTCCCAGGGAATATCCTGGCGGGTACGACCAATAGCCAGCGTCGTATTGATCACCGCTGATGATTTTCCGTGCGGGATCGCAATATGATTTTCAAAGCCGGTTGATCCCTCAGATTCACGCTGCCAGACATCCTGAATAAACGTTTCCCGACAGCTAATAGCACCATCTTTTTGCAGAATATCAGTCAGTTCCTCAATCACCTCCGTTTTGTTTGTCGCCTTCATGTCCAAAATAACGCGATTCGTATTGAGTATTTTCGTTATATCCATCAATCATACCTCATGGAGTTCAGACATTAATTTTCAACGACCAGTGACGTCGCCCGATGTAATTTTTCAGTAATAACCGTTTCCGTTACCCGCTTAATATCCGCATCATTGAAGAAGGCGGTGACATACACGACAGGCATAGCAATGGCGGGTAAATTAATGGTCGACACCACCAATTCAATATCGTCCGTCAGCACAGAGGGCAAACTACCTGCCGACACCACGCCAACAATGGTCCAGTCCGGAAAGGCACGCAGAATGCGGCTCTTGAGTAAATGGGAGGTGCCAATACCGGTCGAGCAGACCAACAGCACACGCTTACGCGCCATCTGGCGCTCCATTGCCGCCTGAAAGTGGACGGTAAGATATCCCACCTCATCTTCCGATACCGCCCGCTCGCCCCAACCGCTAAACACCCGATTCACCGCGCATTGGGTCAACCGCCAGACGTCCTGCAGCTCGCCTTTGATATCCTCCAGCAGCGGATTGCGAATGCGGATCTGGTAGTTAAGCCGGTTAATCAGCGGCTTAATATGAATCAGTAATCCGTCATATAGCGCACTATCCTGACTGAGATCGCTGTCGACCATCTCAGCGAAGGTGGCAATCAGTCGATGGGTAATCAACCGCGCTTCATCGCTGGAGTGCATATGGCCAATGACGCTTACATCGTTATGCTCCTCAATCACGACGCCAGACGAGATAATATATTGATAAATAAACCAGACTTCGTCTTCCGGCAGCGAATGGGCTATACGTTTTTCGATACGTTGAATCATGCGGCTGGCAATTGAGAAAATGCTCTCGTCACATGAAGTGATATTTTCATCTTTTCGCGGTAAGGCATTTCCGCGCGTGATGCGATACATCATGATCAGAATATGGGTAAAAATATTGACGTAATACGGTTCGCCTAACGACCAGCACAGATCATTCTCCATTTCCTGCAACAGCGTCTGGACAAATAAAACGTCTTCCTCACCAAAATAATGGACTAGCGCTTTATAGCTCCCCGGGTCAAGACGTGAATAAACCACACTACCGGGTTCATTATGGTTAATCACACCGTTGATCAGTGATGCCATCGCCTGGCGCACACCACTCTCGCTACCTTCGATATGCGTGCCGCTTTGGCTGCGGATCAGCGATAAACCCAGCGGGGCAATCCATGATTCAATCACCTTCAGATCGTTAACTATCGATGCACTGCTGATAAAATAACGTTCGGACAATTTACTGATCGATGTTTCATGTGGCGTTTCGCTTAATAATTGCGAGGCTATCTTGACGCGTCGTGAGTTATTCATCATGCCGTCAGCGTCATCACCCTCCGCTCCTAATAACTGGTCTAAATATAAAAGATCGGTAATATTATCGGCACTTAATATCACACCTGCGCCAGCACGCTTATCAATGGCTATTTTCCATTCCGATAACCACTGTTCCAGTAAACGCAGATCGCGTTGTACGGTCTTTTCCGAAACAGATAAATGCTCAGCAATTTTCAACAGTGTGACATATTCCTTCCGGGACAGAAGAAACCTTAATAATCTGTTTTGTCGCGAGGTAATCATTTGCATTATTTACCCTTATCACACACCAGATTAAATATCTAAAGAAGCATTTATGCTCCACGTGTAATCCGTGATGATAAATATAAGAGGACTACGATGCGTCAACAATACTAAATCGTGTCCTGTAATCCGGACAGAAATAAGACAAAAAAGGGAAATAGTGAGATATTTACAGCGCAGATCACATTTTTTTCATGTATTAGAGTGACAGCGCTCGCAAATATGGATAGGTAAAAATTTAAGTCAGGATATTTTTTCTTTTCAGATCTGGAACGCTGTACGCATCGTAGGCCGGATAAGACGCAATGCGTCGCCATCCGGCACCACATTCACATGCGCTTATAGGGTTATCTTCAACATATCTTCCTCACCAGGCGTAACCACCGTTCCCCACGCGCTGCACACAGATGAACCGCCCTGCACATCGCTAACCTGCGGAATATTACGCAGACACAGCGTCCAGTTACGCGCTTCACCGACACCCTGCACGGTCAGCGTATTGCCCACTCGTACTACCTTCAGCGTGAAGATAACCGAGCCGTCAGACGCCGGAACTTCACAGAGCGCTTCATGCCCTTCCTGCAGATGGAACAACTGAAACGCGGTCCCTTCGTGCCAGGCGTAATCCGGCTTCTGATTATTGTTCCCCAGCGCCAGCAGCGTGTTATCCCTCACATACACCGGCAGGCTCAGGAAGTCGTGCCGCTGCTTATGCCAGCGACTGCCTGTTATCTCGTCATTACGCCACAGGTGCGTCCAGTCACCTTCCGGCAGGTAAAATTGCACGTCACCGGTTTCCGAGAACACCGGAGCCACCATCACGCTATCACCCAGCATGTACTGACGGTCAAGATAATCACACGCCGGATCGTCCGGGAACTCCAGCATCATCGCCCGCATCATTGGCATGCCATGGGTACTGGCGCGAACCGCTTCACGATACAGGTACGGCATCATGCGGCATTTTTGCTCAGTGAAGAAACGCACCACATCGCAGGATTCATCGTCGTATGCCCACGGCACGCGGTAGGATTTGCTGCCGTGCAGGCGACTATGGCTGGAGAGCAGCCCAAACGCACACCAGCGTTTATAGACATGTGCTGGCGCAGTATTCTCGAAACCACCAATATCGTGGCTCCAGAAGCCAAAGCCCGACAGGCCGATAGATAAGCCGCCGCGCAGACTTTCCGCCATCGATTCGTAGTTGGCATAGCAATCACCTCCCCAGTGCACCGGGAACTGCTGTGCACCGACAGACGCAGAGCGGGCAAAAAGTACCGCCTCTTCTTCTCCCACCGTCTCTTTCAGTACGTTCCACACCAACTGGTTGTAGATGAACGCATAATGGTTATGCATTTTTTGTGGGTCAGCGCCGTCAAACCACTGCACATCCGTTGGGATACGTTCGCCAAAATCCGTTTTGAAGCAATCGACGCCGATATCCACCAGGCCTTTCAATTTGTTGGCATACCACTCGCAGGCCGCAGGATTCGTGAAATCATAAATCGCCAGCCCCGGCTGCCACTTATCCCATTGCCACAGAGAACCATCAGGGCGTTTAAGCAGATAGCCTTTCTCTTTCAGCTCGTTGAACAGCGGCGATTTCTGGCCAATGTACGGGTTGATCCACACACAGACCCTTAACCCTTTTTCTTTCAGGCGACGGATCATCCCTTCCGGATCCGGGAACGTCACCGGGTCCCACTCAAAATCACACCACTGAAATGCCTTCATCCAGAAGCAGTCAAAATGGAAGACATGAAGCGGCAGGTTGCGTTCGGCCATACCGTCGATAAAGCTGTTCACCGTCGCTTCATCATAGTTAGTGGTAAAGGAGGTAGTGAGCCACAGGCCAAAAGACCATGCCGGTGGCAGCGCCGGACGACCGGTAAGTCGGCTATAGCGATCCAGCACCGCTTTCGGCGTTGGGCCATCAATAACGAAATATTCCAGGTACTCGCTTTCCACGCTGAACTGCACTTTCGACACTTTCTCAGAGCCAATTTCAAACGACACACACTGCGGATGGTTCACCAGCACGCCGTAGCCGCGGTTGGTGAGATAAAACGGGATGTTCTTGTAAGACTGCTCAGTACTGGTGCCGCCATCGCGGTTCCAGGTTTCCACCGTCTGGCCGTTACGTACCAGCGCAGTAAAGCGCTCGCCCAGCCCGTACACCGTTTCACCGACGCCCAGATCCAGGCGTTCAAACATATAGTTTTTCCCGCTGTTGGTGTCCTGCACGTAGCCGTTATTTTTCAGCTGGCTGCCGGTAATACGTTCGCCGTTACGCAGGAAATCCAGCGACCAGAACTCACCTTTAGTGACCCGCACGCTCAAATTACCGCTCTTCAGTTCGACAAATTCAGCGGTGTTTCGCATCTCGACGCTGATGTCCTGCAGCACGTTCAGCGGGTAATGCGGGCCGGTATCCAGCGCGCCCTGGAAGTGTTCCATACGCACCCCAACCACGCCTTCCTGCGGCGAGAAAAAGCGCAGGGTGAAGAGTGGAGTATCCAGTTGCCATGTACGTTCACGCACATCGCGCGGCGCAACGTAGACAATCATCTCGTTACCCTGCTGTTCAACCTCGAACACCTGAATCGGGTGAGTTAAATTCAGGCCAGGCTGCGTCAGCCAGTTTCCGTCGCTAATTTTCATCGTCAGTTCCTTAGTTCTGTCATTCTTTCGTCGTAAAATCCTGCTGATTGCGGCGCGCGCCCTGAGCCAACTGACTCATAATTTCCGTCAGATACGGGGTTTTCAGGGTGTAGAAACGTTTGGCAATCACGGCACTCAGCAGGTAGCAAATGGCCGGGACAATCGTGAACAATGCGATAATGATGCTAATGGTGGCGCTATTTTGGGTTTTCGCTGCGGCATCGTAGCCGCCGCCCGCCAGCATCCAGCCGATCATCGCCCCGCCAAGCGCCAGGCCCAGCTTGAGCACGAACAGCGTTCCCGCAAAGCTGATACCCGTCAGACGTTTTCCGTTGCACCACTCGCCGTAATCAACGGTGTCGGACATCATTACCCACTGGATTGGCGTCACGAGCTGATGCAGTACGCCAATCACGAAGATGAAAGCGAACATGGTGAGGTTGGCGTGCATCGGCACGAAGAACATTGCCAGGCTGATGACCGCCAACAGGGCATTCGTCCACCAGAAGACACTCACTTTGCATTGCCAGTCAGTCAGCGGTTTTGCCAGCGCAGAGCCGATCAGATTGCCGACACAATAGGTGGTGAGGAAGGCCACAAACACTTCCGGCTTGCCCAGAATCCAGGTGACGTAATACATCATCGCCCCGCCGCGAACGCAGACGGCAAGGATGTTGAGAATGGTCAGCAGGCCGACGATGCGCCATTGATCGTTTTGCCAGATATCACGCAGGTCTTCACGCATTGAAGTGCTGCCCGGCGGCGCTTTCACACGTTCTTTGGTGGTGAAGAAGCAAAACGCCAGCATCAGGAACGCCACGACCGAGAGCACGGCAATCCCGCCCTGGAAGCCCAGCGCTTTATCTTCACCGCCAATCAGATTAACCAGCGGCATCATCAGCACGGTGGAGAGCATGCCGCCCGCCGTCGCCAGCACGAAGCGCCATGACTGTAGGGAGATGCGCTGCGTGGGGTCATTAGTGATCACGCCGCCCAGCGCACAATAGGGAATGTTCACCACGGTATAAAGCAGGGTCAGCAGCGTGTAGGTGATTGCGGCATAAATCATTTTGCCGTGCAGGCTGAGATCCGGCGTGCTGTAGGCGAGCACACAGACCAGACCAAACGGCAGCGCACCAAATAGCACCCACGGGCGGAATTTCCCCCAGCGTGAACGGGTGCGGTCGGCGAGCAGTCCCATGCAAGGGTCTGAGATGGCATCCAGCGCGCGGGCCAGTAAGAACATGGTGCCGACAAATCCGGCCGGAATACCAAAAATATCGGTATAGAAGAACATCATATATAACATGACGTTATCGAAGATAATGTGGCTGGCGGCATCACCCATGCCGTAGCCAATCTTCTCTTTAACGGACAAAATCTCACTTTTCATTACGCATCCTTGTTAGCACTTTCACACGCACTGATACCGGTTACAGTTCTTGTAAACCATCCCTGTGAGCGCGGGTATTGCGATATCTCGTTATCAAATTACGATTCTTATTTTCTGTGATCGGGGTAGCGTCGAAAAATGTGTCGAAGTGTAAGCGATGGATTTTGTAGAGATTTATTTGAAACTGGTCATGGTAAGGAGAAAGGGAAGTTAAAAAAGTGAGTGAGGGGGTGTGGAAACCGTAGGAAGTAGCTATAATGCGCCCCGCCTCCATGTAGCAATCGAGGCGCGGAAGATCGTCATCTCCGGTGAGGTGGCTGGACTTCAAATCCAGTTGGGGCCGCCAGCGGTCCCGGGCAGGTTCGACTCCTGTGATCTTCCGCCAATTTGCTTATCTTATATCCGCCATTTGCCATATCTTCTCCATTCACAAATTCCTTTATGATTCTCAGCTCAAAATTCTAAATACATCTATTCACTTTGAGAATATTATATGAGCACAGCGCTTACTATTTTAGCCATTACAGCTACTGTAATTAGTCCATTATTAGCCGTTCAAACTCAGAAATTCATTGAAAGGTACTCACAAAAAAAATCATTGAAGATTGATATATTCAAACAACTCATGGCGACACGATCTCAGAATGCCAGATTATCCAATGAGCATGTTCGCGCGCTAAATATGATAGACTTAGCATTTTACGGTAAAATAAAAAAAGGAAAGACAAAGAGGAGCACTTCTGAGAGTAGCGTATTATCTTCATGGAAGCTTTATTTTGCACACTTGAATACTTCATACCCAGGTAACGATAATGCCTAGGGCGCTATATGGAATCAAACAAGTAATAGCTTGTTCCTGGACTTATTATCAGATATTGCAAAAGATATTGGCTATGATTTCGAGCGAGTCCAATTACAAACAGCCACATATTCTCCGGTTGCCCATGGGGCAATCGAGAGCGATCAGATAAAAATAAGAAAAGGTTTAGCTGCAATATTTTCAGGAGAAGATGCCTTAAAAATGGAGATCATAAATATTCCGGGAAAGCAGGATAATTAATAGACCCACTGCTTATTTTGAGTCTCAACACCCAACCTTTCCAACGCCTTTCTGCCCAAGGTGTTCGACAAGCCACGCCCAAAATTGCCCTTCCGACAAGTGGCTCCGCGCGGCGGGATTTGATACCGGGCAACAGGTTACTGTAAAAGTGATGAGCGGCTGTATCGTCCTGATGGCCTATGGCGAGCAGGAGCAACGGTTACAAGATGAGCTGAAAGAAGCACATCAGAAGTTGAATAGAATTGAGAGCACGCTGGCGACTCTCCAGTGAAGTACGGCTGAACCTGTAGGCGTTTCTTACAGGTTCAGCTGATGCCGGATGTCGCTAACGCTTATCCGGCCTACGGACTACATGCAATAAGAGACAACATTGCGGCCTTTCATTTTCAGTTATTCGGTTTTACCGAACAACTGCCATAACCCCCATATTCAATACGTAAAAAACCACCGATCGGTTAATCAGCGCTTCTTTCAGATCACCGTTCATCCTGAAACGGGAAGCTTCCGAGCACAATATCGCTGCCATATGTTGCGAACAAGCCAGATCAGGATAAAAGGAAAAGATGCAGGAAACTGCATTTGAGATTCGAAGAATTTATTTATTAATAAAATCAGTGAATAACAGAGGGGGGATTATGGCACCATTTC
This sequence comes from Citrobacter sp. Igbk 17, assembly GCF_028069775.1. Classification (NCBI taxonomy): domain Bacteria; kingdom Pseudomonadati; phylum Pseudomonadota; class Gammaproteobacteria; order Enterobacterales; family Enterobacteriaceae; genus Citrobacter; species Citrobacter sp. Igbk 17. The sequence continues at coordinate 44,984 of NZ_JANEWI010000037.1, forward strand.
CATGATCGGCTGGGATGTTTATTGAGGTTCAATCCTGAGTATTTCAGTAACTGTGATAATAAAT
>NZ_JANEWI010000038.1:0-41557 GCF_028069775.1 Citrobacter sp. Igbk 17
ATATAGTATATAATTGTTAGTAGACACGGTTTAGAATTTACTCGTTTGAATTGTAGTCAAGTTTTCGATTAGCAAACTTTGAGAGTATGATCGTCAATTAAAATGATAATGCTCTTAACACCCAGGAGTACATAATGTCTAAGCAACAAATCGGCGTCGTTGGTATGGCTGTGATGGGGCGCAACCTGGCGCTCAACATCGAAAGCCGCGGTTACACCGTGTCCGTTTTCAACCGCTCACGTGAAAAAACGGAAGAGGTTATCGCCGAGAATCCGGGGAAAAAACTGGTTCCTTACTATGCGGTAAAAGAGTTTGTTGAATCCCTTGAAACACCTCGTCGTATCCTGTTAATGGTGAAAGCGGGTGCTGGCACTGATGCAGCTATCGACTCCCTGAAACCTTATCTGGATAAAGGTGACATCATCATTGATGGCGGTAATACGTTCTTCCAGGACACTATCCGTCGTAACCGTGAGCTCTCCGCTGAAGGTTTTAACTTTATCGGAACTGGCGTATCTGGTGGTGAAGAAGGTGCGCTGAAAGGCCCATCCATCATGCCAGGTGGTCAGAAAGAAGCTTACGAACTGGTCGCGCCAATCCTGACCAAAATCGCAGCGGTTGCGGAAGATGGTGAGCCGTGTGTGACGTATATTGGTGCCGACGGTGCAGGCCACTACGTGAAGATGGTGCACAACGGCATTGAATACGGTGACATGCAGCTGATTGCCGAAGCCTATTCATTGTTGAAAGGTGGTCTGAACCTGAGCAACGAAGAACTGGCCAGCACCTTTACCGAGTGGAATAACGGCGAGCTGAGCAGCTATCTGATCGACATCACCAAAGATATCTTCACCAAAAAAGATGAAGATGGTAAATATTTGGTGGATTTCATTCTGGATGAAGCGGCGAACAAAGGTACCGGTAAATGGACCAGCCAAAGCTCTCTGGATCTTGGTGAACCGCTGTCTCTGATCACTGAATCTGTATTTGCACGTTACATCTCTTCGCTGAAAGATCAGCGTGTCGCTGCCTCTAAAGTCCTGTCTGGACCTAAAGCTCAGCTTGCGGGTGATAAGGCAGAATTTATTGAGAAAGTACGTCGTGCACTGTACCTCGGTAAGATCGTTTCTTATGCTCAGGGTTTCTCACAGCTGCGTGCCGCATCCGACGAGCATAACTGGGATCTGAATTACGGCGAGATTGCAAAAATCTTCCGTGCGGGCTGTATTATTCGCGCGCAGTTCCTGCAGAAAATCACCGATGCCTACGCTAAAAATCCGGGTATCGCGAACCTGCTGCTCGACCCGTACTTCAAGAACATTGCCGATGAATACCAACAGGCACTGCGTGATGTCGTAGCGTATGCCGTGCAGAATGGTATCCCGGTTCCGACATTCTCTGCTGCTGTCGCTTATTACGACAGCTATCGTGCAGAAGTATTGCCCGCTAACCTGATTCAGGCCCAGCGTGACTACTTCGGCGCGCATACTTACAAACGTACTGATAAAGAAGGTGTTTTCCATACTGAATGGATGGAATAAGTCTTCTGATAGTCACTGGCCCGGTTCTCTAACCGGGCTTTATTTATCTTAAATCTGATTGATTTACGTTGATTGCTTAATCTTTGCTTAATATTTCTGGCGTACCCTGATAAAGAAAATCTGAATTGTTTTAACCTTCGTTGACACAATATTCAACAAAACGTTAAAACATTATTCTCTTATCAGGATGTACGACATCATGATTAAATATTAAGTTAATACTGAGAGCATGAAATGAAAATTACCATTTCTGGTACCGGATATGTTGGCCTGTCAAATGGTCTTCTTATCGCCCAACATCATCAGGTCATTGCTCTGGACATTGTCCCTTCACGTGTCGAGATGCTAAATAATCGGATATCTCCGATAGTCGATAAAGAAATTGAACAGTATCTACAATCAAGCGATATAAATTTCAAAGCCACGCTGGACAAGTACGACGCCTACCAGAATGCAGATTTTGTTATTATTGCAACGCCTACAGATTACGACCCGAAAACAAACTATTTTGATACCTCCAGCGTTGAATCAGTTATCAGGGATGTGATTGCAATAAATCCTGATGCGCTCATGGTGATTAAATCAACAGTGCCTGTTGGTTTTACTCAGACTATGCGACAGAAGTTTAACTCGGATAATATTATCTTTTCTCCTGAGTTCCTGCGCGAAGGAAAGGCACTGTATGACAACTTATACCCATCACGAATTGTTATCGGTGAACGGTCTGCTCGTGCTGAGCGTTTTGCTGCCTTGTTACAGGAAGGGGCAATAAAGCAGGATATCTCAGTGCTGTTCACTGATTCTACTGAAGCTGAAGCCATTAAGCTTTTTGCAAATACCTATCTGGCAATGCGTGTAGCCTATTTTAACGAACTTGATAGCTATGCAGAAAGCCTGGGGCTTAATGCACGACAGATCATCGAAGGGGTCTGTCTGGACCCGCGCATTGGTAACCATTACAACAACCCTTCATTCGGTTATGGTGGATACTGTCTGCCAAAAGACACGAAGCAATTACTCGCCAACTATCAATCTGTGCCTAATAATATTATTTCAGCCATCGTTGATGCTAACCGTACACGAAAAGATTTTATTGCTGATGCTATTCTTTCGCGTAAACCCAAAGTTGTCGGTATCTATCGCCTGATTATGAAAAGCGGCTCGGATAATTTTAGAGCCTCGTCTATTCAGGGCATCATGAAACGCATTAAAGCGAAAGGTATCCCGGTCATAATTTATGAGCCGGTAATGGCAGAAGAGAGTTTTTTCCATTCACGGGTTGAACGTGATTTGGCTAAATTCAAAAGTGAGGCCGATGTTATTATCTCAAATCGGATGGCTGAAGAACTGTTGGATGTCGCTGATAAAGTGTATACCCGCGATTTATTCGGTAACGATTAAAGGTCCTGCAAAATAAATATACCGGCATGATGCCGGTATCAGTCTATTATTGATGGCGTTTGCGTAAATTCTCAATCACCGTCGTTAGATCGAGATCCTGGTCTTGCAGCAGAACCAGCAGGTGATACATCAGGTCCGATGCCTCATTGGTCAACTCGAAACGGTCATGCACGGTCGCGGCCAGTGCTGTCTCAACACCTTCCTCTCCAACTTTCTGGGCAATTCGCTTCGTACCGCTGGCGTACAATTTTGCGGTATAGGAGCTGGCGGGATCTGCCGTTTTGCGCTCAGCCAGGAGTTGCTCCAGTTGATACAGGAACAACCATTGGTGGCTGGAATCACCAAAACAGCTGCTAGTGCCTTTGTGACAGGTTGGCCCAATCGGGTTAACCAGCGCCAGCAGGGTGTCGTTGTCGCAATCAGCGGAAATGCTGACGACATTAAGAAAATTGCCAGAGGTTTCACCTTTGGTCCACAGGCGCTGTTTAGTACGCGAGAAAAAGGTTACTTTCCCGCTTTCGATCGTTTTATCCAGCGCTTCCGGGTTCATATACCCGAGCATCAACACTTCACCGGAAACCGCATGTTGTACGACGACCGGCATCATTCCATCGGTTTTTTCCCAGTCCAGCTCGCGGCATTGTTGCTTCGTTAACATATCCTGATCTCCACGCCCTGTGTTGCCAGGTACGCTTTTAATTCGCCAATATTGATAATTTGCTTATGGAAAACGGAGGCGGCAAGCGCGCCATCGACATCCGCATCCCTGAAGGCTTCGAGAAAGTGCTCCATCGTTCCGGCACCGCCTGAGGCGATCAGCGGTACGTGGCAAACTTCGCGCACTTTTTTCAATTGCTCAAGATCGTAGCCGTTACGCACGCCGTCCTGGTTCATCATATTAAGAACGATTTCACCGGCGCCCAGTTTTTGCACCTCTGTTACCCAGTCGATCGTTTCCCACTGTGTAACGCGCGTACGGTTTTCATCTCCGGTGTACTGATTGACGTGATACTTCCCGGTTTGTGCATCATGCCAGGTGTCGATACCCACTACGATGCATTGCACGCCAAAGCGATCCGCAAGGCGGGTGATCAACGTTGGGTCAGCCAGAGCAGGGGAGTTGATAGAAATTTTATCTGCGCCGAAAGACAGTATCTTTGCGGCATCCTCGGGTGATTTAATTCCACCGGCGACACAGAACGGAATGTCGATCACTTCTGCCACGCGTGATACCCAGCTTTTGTCCACCACGCGACCATCGCTCGATGCGGTGATATCGTAAAAAACCAGCTCATCTGCGCCTTCATCGGCATAGCGTTTTGCCAGCGGAACGATATCGCCAATAATCTCGTGATTGCGGAACTGAACACCTTTGACAACCTGCCCGTCACGAACATCAAGGCAAGGGATTATGCGTTTTGCCAGCATTGGATGGCCTCCTCAACGGTGAATTTACCTTCCAGCAAAGCACGTCCCACAATGACGCCGCCAACGCCGGTTCCGCGCAGGGCGGCGACATCTTCAATCCCACCAATCCCGCCGGATGACTGAAATGCCACCTGGGGGTATTTCGCACACACTTCTTCGTACAGTGCAACGTTTGAGCCAGCCAGCGTGCCGTCACGGGAGATATCGGTGCACAGCACGTGCTTCAGACCGACGGGTAAATAGGCCTCAACCAGTTCTTCCAGTGAAACGCCGGAGTCTTCCTGCCAGCCGCTGACCGCAACCTGTTTATTCCCGAGCTCGTCAATCCGCACATCCAGCGCCAGCACCAGCGCGTCAGCGCCAAAACGCGTGAACCAGGTTTTAACACGTTCGGGCGATTTTACCGCCGTCGAGCCGATAACCACACGTGCAACGCCCGCATCCAGCAGCGCGGCGACGTCTTCTGCAGTACGTACGCCGCCCCCTACCTGCACCGGTACGTTTACGCCAGCCACCAGTGTTTTAATCAGCGGTATTTGCCGTTTCTGCGGATCTTTTGCACCGGTCAGGTCCACCAGGTGCAGCACCTTTGCGCCTTGTGCGGCATAGCTTTGTAAACGGGGCAGGGGATCGTTACCGTAATCACGCTGCGTTGCGTAATCGCCCTGATGAAGACGCACAACCGTGCCGTCGATTAAATCTAATGCCGGAATTATCATTACATCTCCAGAAAGTTTTTCAGCAACTTCGCGCCAGCGGCACCTGAACGCTCCGGGTGGAACTGCACGCCAAAGAAATTATCCTTTTGTACCGCTGCGGTGAAGGGCTCACCGTAGTTGCATTGCGCGATGGTCCATGGGTTCACCGGCATCGCGTAGCTGTGTACAAAATAGAAATACGCCCCATCCTCAATGCCCTGGAAAAGGCGGTTTCCGGCCTGTGGATAGACACGGTTCCAGCCCATATGTGGCAACGGCAGACCAAAATCGGTCATTTTGGGTACGTCTTGATCAATAATCCCCAGCAGGGAGACTCCGTTGCTTTCTTCACTGCGCCGACCAAGCAGCTGCATACCTAAGCAAATCCCCAGTACAGGTTGTGTGCAGGCTTTAATCAGTTCAATCAGCTCACGCTCGTGTAGCTGATCCATTGCCGCCTGTGCGGTACCAACACCAGGCAGAAACAGTTTATCGGCACGCAGCACAACATCCGCATCGCGGCTAACCACCGGATCATAGCCGTGGCGTGCGACGGCAGATTTCACCGAGTTCAGGTTGGCGCAGCCGGTGTCGAGGATCACCACGTTCATCACAGCACCCCTTTTGAAGAAGGAAGCGTGTTGCCTTCTACGCGAATAGCCTGGCGCAGCGTGCGGCCAAAGGCTTTGAACAGACTTTCCACGCGGTGGTGGTCATTTTTACCTTTGGTTTTAAGGTGTAACGTGACCCCCATGGTGTAAGAGAGCGAACGGAAGAAGTGTTCGATCATCTCCGTACTCAGATCGCCGACGCGCTGATAGGTAAACTCAGCCCGGTACTCCAGGTGTGGACGCCCGGAGATATCCAGGGCGCAGCGTGCGAGGCACTCGTCCATCGGCAGCACAAAACCAAAACGGTTGATGCCTCGTTTATCGCCCAACGCCAGTTTTAAGGCTTCGCCCAGAGCCAGCCCGGTATCCTCAACGGTGTGGTGATCGTCAATATACAGATCGCCTTTGACGGCTATCTCCATGCGAAAACCACCGTGGGTCGAGATTTGATCCAGCATGTGGTCAAAGAAGCCGACCCCGGTATTAATTTTGCTGCGGCCTTCGCGGTCCAGCCAGACTTTAACGTCAATCTGCGTTTCTTTTGTATTACGTTCAACGTGGGCGTAGCGATCCCGTTTGGTTAGCTGCTCACCGATCATTGCCCAGTTCAGCGTGTCGCGGTGATAGCGTAACCCGGTGATGCCCATGTTTTCCGCCAGTTGAATGTCGGTTGCGCGATCGCCGATCACGTAGCTGTTCTCGGTATCCAGCACCTGTTCAATCAGGTATTGCTCGACCAGCTTCACTTTGGGTTTACGACAATCACACGCGTCTGCCGGCAGGTGCGGGCAGATCAGTACTTCATCAAATATAACGCCCTGTGAAGTGAAAATTTGCATCATCAGGTTGTGCGGACCGTCAAAATCCGCCTGCGGGAAGCTCTGTGTTCCCAGTCCATCCTGGTTGGTGATCATCACCAGCTTAAAACCTGCTTTTTGCAGTTTTAGCAAGACCGGGACCACCTCCGGCTCAAAGGCAAGCTTGTCGAAGCGATCAACCTGAAAGTCACTGGGCGGCTCGGAAATCAGGGTTCCATCACGGTCAATAAAAAGATACTTCTGGCTCATACTTGCTCCGCACGTAAGGCGTCAATGACGCGCTGGCTCTCTTCACGGGTTCCGACAGTAATACGCAGGCAGCCGCTCAATGAAGGTTGTTTGTTCTGGTCTCGTAAGATAATGCCCTGATCCCACAAAGATTTAAATACGCTGCTTGATGCGGTGAAGCGCGCCAGAACATAATTGGTTTCAGAGTCGAAAACTTGTTCGACACAGCGGAGGGTTTTCAGGTTATCAACCAGGTACTGACGCTCTTGCAGAATCTGCGCCACGCGCTCGCGCATAGCGGAAATGCCTTGCGGCGTTAGCGCCTGAGCGGCGATATCTGCCACCGGTGTAGAGAGCGGGTAAGGCGCGATCACTTTCAACAACAGGTTGATAACGTCTTCATTAGCTAGCGTAAATCCGCAGCGCAAACCGGCAAGGGCAAACGCCTTAGACAGGGTGCGCAGTACCACCAGGTTTGGGTATTCCGATAGCCAGCCTGCCAGTGTGGCCTGCGGGCAAAACTCGATATACGCTTCATCGGCAACCACGATAGCTTTACCCTGCGTCATGTCGAGCAGTGAACGCAGATCCTGCGGGTTAATTAACTGGCCCGTCGGGTTATTGGGACTGCAAACGTAAACCACTTTCACGCCATCAAGCTTGTCAGCGATACCCTGTAAATCCAGTTGCCAGTCGGCAAGAGTCGGGACGGTGCGACATTCAACGCCAATGGTTTCAGCACTGACGCTATACATGCCATAGGTCGGCGGGCAGTAGAGAATCGCATCTTTACCCGGTTCGCAAAAAGCACGGACCAGCAACTCGATACCTTCATCAGCACCACGGCTGACCAATACCTGCTCTGGCTTAACGCCCGCATACTGCGCGTAGTTCTCGATCACTGCCTTCGGCTGACACTCCGGATAACGGTTCAGTGTTTGCTGAGTCAGTTGGAACTCAACGGCGGTGGGGAACTCATTGGCATTGAGCCAGACGTCGCCATTTCCGCCCAGACGGCGGGCAGACTGATACGGTGTTAGATCACGGACATTTTTACGGGCTAAATCAGTAACGCTGAGAATGTTGTCAGTGCTCATGCTTGCTCCTTCAGGGCGTTAACGCGCAGGGTAACGGCATTTTTGTGGGCTGTCAGTCGTTCAGCGGCGGCCAGCGTTTCGATGGTTGCGGCCAGGGCAGAGAAACCTTGCGGCGATAATTCCTGTACGGTCATCCGCTTCTGGAAATCGGCCAGTCCCAGACTTGAGCAGGTTGCGGTATAGCCGTAGGTAGGTAGCACGTGGTTAGTCCCAGAGGCATAGTCACCGGCAGACTCCGGTGACCAGTCACCGAGAAAGACAGAGCCCGCACTGGTGATGTCATCGACCAGTTCGCGAGCATTGCGGGTCTGAATGATCAGGTGCTCCGGGCCGTACGCATTAGAAATCACTACGCATTGCGCGAGAGAACGGGTGACAATCAGACGACTGGCACTTAACGCCTGCCGCGCGGTTTCAGCGCGTGGCAGCGCGGCAAGCTGGCGTTCGACTGCTTCAGCAACCTGGCTGGCCATACCGGCATCCGGCGTTAGCAGGATCACTTGAGAATCGGGGCCGTGCTCGGCCTGAGAGAGTAAGTCAGAGGCAACGAAATCCGGCGTGGCGCCGCTGTCGGCAATCACCAGCACTTCAGACGGGCCTGCTGGCATGTCGATGGCAGCACCGTCCAGACGCTGACTAACCTGACGCTTGGCTTCGGTCACAAAGGCATTACCGGGACCGAAAATTTTGTCCACTTTCGGCACGGATTCGCTGCCAAATGCCAGCGCGGCAATCGCTTGTGCGCCCCCAACGTTAAACACGTCCTGTACGCCGCAGAGCTGCGCGGCATACAGAATTTCATCGGCGATAGGTGGCGGAGAGCACAACACCACTTTTTTACAGCCGGCAATGCGGGCCGGGGTGGCGAGCATTAACACTGTTGAGAAGAGTGGCGCGGAGCCCCCGGGAATGTACAGTCCAACAGAATTTACCGGGCGGGTAACCTGCTGGCAGCGTACACCGGGCTGCGTTTCAATATCGACGACCGGCAGTTGTTGCGCGTTATGAAACGTCTCAATGTTTTTCACGGCGACAGCCATGGCCTGTTTAAGGTCATTGCCAAGACGTGCGCCGGCGGCGGCGATCTCTTCGGCACTGACTTTCAGCGCATTCACGTTAGTTTTATCAAACTTTGCGCTGTATTCACGTAGTGCTGCGTCACCGCGCGACTTTACGTTATACAGAATTTCGCTCACGGTACGGGTGATGCTATCTGACGCCGAGATTGCCGGGCGCATCAGTAATTCACTTTGCTGCTCTTCAGTACAGCTATTCCAGTCGATGATGGTATTAAAGCTCATAATCGTCTTCCTTTTTTTGCCGGATGGCACGTTGTTTATCCGGCCTACGGGTCTTGTAGGCCCGGCAAGCGAAGCGCCACCGGGCAGCATAAGTGGAATTACTCCATCATCTTCTCAATAGGCAGCACCAGGATGGAACTGGCACCAAGCGCTTTCAGTTTTTCCATCGTTTCCCAGAACAGGGTTTCGCTGCTAACCATGTGCATTGCCACGCGCTGCTGATCGCCGGCCAGTGGCAAAATCGTTGGGCGTTCAGCGCCTGGCAGCAAGGCGATAACGTCGTCCAGACGTTCACTTGGCGCGTGCATCATGATGTATTTAGATTCGCGAGCCTGAATAACCCCCTGAATACGGGTCAGCAGCTTATCAATTAGTTGTTGTTTAGCTGCCGGCATTTCTCCGTCACGCTGAATCAGGCAGGCTTTGGAACGGTAAATGACTTCCACTTCACGCAGGCCGTTGGCTTCAAGCGTTGCACCGGTGGAGACCAGATCGCAGATTGCATCTGCAAGTCCCGCACGGGGAGCAACTTCGACAGACCCATTTAACAAACAAGATTTGAACGAAACCCCTTTCTGGTCGAGATAGCGTTTGAGCAGGTGCGGATAAGAGGTGGCGATACGTTTGCCGTTCAGTGCAGACGGACCGTCCCAGGCTTCGTCAACCGGGGTCGCCAGCGAAAGACGACAGCCGCCGAAGTCCAGACGACGTAACGTAAAGTAACGAGGATCTTCACCCTGTGCCCGGCGATTGAGCAGTTCTTCTTCCAGCACGTTTTCACCGATGATGCCGAGATCAACGACGCCATCCATGACCAGACCCGGGATATCGTCATCGCGTACGCGGAGAATATCGATAGGCATATTCTCTGCCATCGCAATCAGGCGCTGGGTGTGAAGATTAATTTTAATGCCACAGCGGGCCAGCAATTCGCGTGAGTCATCGCTTAAACGGCCTGATTTCTGCATAGCTATGCGTAAGCGGGTGTTGTCTAACATTCTTTATTCCTCGTTATCCTGTCTGAATCGGTTTGGGTCACGCACAAAAAAAAGCCCCCGGAAGAAATCTTCCGGGGGCTTTCTCATACGCTCATGCACCGCTGGAAGATTTAAATGTCTCCCAGCACACATCGCCTGAAAGACTAGTCAGGATGATGGTGATGATGGTGATTAAATTGAGCGCGTGTCATAAATTTTCTCGATGAATGCTTATTCATTTGATGTCTTTTAACCTAAACCACTTTAGCCACGGAAAGCAAGGGCTTTTTTTGATCATTAATTCATTTCATATTGATACTATGAATTGTCAGCCACCGTGGGCTGGCGTAGCCTTGGGTTATAGGCCAAAAGTCAGGAGAAAAGGCATGAAAAAGGTCGCAATTGTCGGATTAGGTTGGTTAGGCATGCCGTTAGCCATGTCTCTGGCAGCCAGGGGCTGGCAGGTTACCGGCAGCAAAACCACATTGGATGGGGTGGAAGCGGCCCGAATGAGCGGTATTGAAAGCTACTCGCTGCGCCTGGAGCCTGAATTGGTCTGTGAACCTGACGATCTCGATGCGCTAATGGATGCGGATGCGCTGGTCATCACCCTACCTGCACGCCGTAGTGGCCCGGGTGAGACGTTTTATTTGCAGGCAATGCAGGAACTGGTCGACAGTGCGCTGGCGTATCGCATTCCACGGATTATTTTTACCAGCTCCACCTCGGTTTATGGTGATGTGCAGGGGACGGTGAAAGAGGGCACACCACGTAATCCGGTCACGGCAAGTGGTCGTGTCCTGAAAGAACTCGAAGACTGGCTGCACAATCTGCCGGGAACGTCGGTGGATATTCTGCGCCTGGCAGGCCTGGTGGGACCGGGCAGACATCCCGGTCGCTTTTTTGCGGGTAAAACTGCACCTGATGGGCAGCATGGCGTCAATCTGGTGCATCTGGATGACGTGGTTTCTGCTATCACGTTGCTGCTACAAGCGCCTAAAGGGGGACACATCTATAATATATGTGCGCCTATGCATCCGGCGCGCAATGTGTTCTACCCTCAGATGGCTCGTCTGTTGGGGATGGAGCCACCGGATTTCCGGGACGGAGTGGATAACGGTAAAGGTAAAGTCATTGATGGCAACCGAATTTGTAATGAGCTTGGGTTTGAGTACCAGTATCCCGATCCGCTGGTGATGCCGATGGAGTGACAGATCAGCAGAGTGTCGCTGTATACCGCCAGGGGGCGAGTATGAAACCACTGCTGGATGTTTTGATCATTCTTGATGCGTTAGAGAAAGAGGGGAGTTTCGCGGCGGCGTCCGCAAAATTGTTTAAGACGCCGTCAGCGCTGAGTTATACCGTCCACAAACTGGAAAGCGATCTCAATATTCAGTTGTTGGATCGCAGTGGACACCGGGCCAAATTTACCCGAACCGGACAGATGCTGCTGGAAAAGGGACGCGAGGTACTACATACCGTGCGCGAACTTGAAAAGCAGGCTATCAAACTGCATGAAGGCTGGGAGAATGAACTGGTTATCGGCGTAGACGATACCTTTCCCTTTTCGCTTCTTGCCCCGCTCATCGAATCTTTCTATCAACACCACAGCGTAACGCGTCTTAAATTTATCAATGTTGTACTGGGCGGCTCCTGGGATGCCCTGATTCAGGGCCGGGCCGATATCATTGTGGGTGCCATGCGTGATCCACCAACAGCGAGTGACTTTGGTTTTGCGCGCCTGGGTGTGCTTGAACAGGCTTTTGTTGTTGCCCCTCATCATCCATTGGCGCAGGAGCCGGAACCGTTGAGTCGCCGGACGATCAAACGTTTTCGCGCCATTGTGGTCGGCGATAATGCGCATCCCGCGAACGTATCGGCTTCTCAGCTTCTCGACGATCAGGAAGCCATCACCGTTTTTGACTTCAAAACCAAACTGGAACTGCAGATAAGTGGTCTGGGATGTGGTTATATTCCGCGCTATCTGGCACAACGATTTCTGGACAGCGGGGCACTGATTGAGAAGAAAGTTGTCGCGCAAATTCTGTTTGAACCCGTGTGGATTGGCTGGAACGAGCAGACCGCGGGATTAGCCAGTGCATGGTGGCGGGATGAAATTTTAGCAAATAGTGCTATCGCGGGGGTCTATGTAAAAACGGTTGTCGATAAATCAATCGGTTAGGAAAAAATATTTTTTGACAAGGCTCTCATTCTCTTGTCATTTCGCCCTAATTTAGTGCACAATGCGCCGCTTGCAAAAAATGAGATTAACCGACGTTTTAATACGCGTCGGTTATTTTTTTGCATCAAACCAATCATTCATAAAAGAGGCCGGGCTTCGTACCGGATAGATACTTACTTAAAAATCGACAGTTGTTGTCGCTGAGGATTAACAAAAAATGGGGCAATTTTTTGCTTACGCGACGGTTTCCGCCGTAATGGAGGATAACCATGTCGCATAACGCTACTCCAAACACCTCTCGCGTGGAATTACGTAAAACGCTTACGCTGGTTCCGGTTGTCATGATGGGCCTTGCCTATATGCAGCCGATGACGCTGTTCGATACATTCGGTATCGTATCAGGAATGACCGATGGTCACGTCCCGACAGCTTACGCCTTTGCACTGATCGCCATCCTTTTTACCGCACTGAGCTACGGTAAACTGGTGCGTCGCTATCCGTCTGCAGGCTCTGCCTACACTTACGCCCAGAAATCCATTAGCCCGACCGTTGGCTTTATGGTGGGTTGGTCATCACTGCTGGACTACCTGTTCGCACCGATGATCAACATTCTGTTGGCGAAAATCTATTTTGAAGCCCTGGTGCCGTCGATACCGTCATGGATGTTCGTGGTAGCACTGGTGGCCTTTATGACAGCTTTTAACCTGCGCAGCCTCAAATCTGTCGCGAACTTCAACACCGTGATCGTGCTGTTGCAGGTTGTGTTGATTGCGGTGATCCTCGGCATGGTCGTTTATGGCGTGTTCGAAGGGGAAGGTGCGGGTACGCTGGTGAGCAGCCGTCCGTTCTGGTCAGGTGACGCGCACGTGATTCCAATGATCACGGGTGCTACTATCCTGTGCTTCTCGTTCACCGGTTTCGACGGTATCAGCAACCTCTCTGAAGAGACCAAGGATGCTGAGCGTGTGATCCCGCGCGCAATTTTCCTGACCGCACTGATTGGTGGCCTGATCTTTATTGTTTCTACCTATCTGTTGCAGCTGTACTTCCCGGATATCTCTCGCTTCAAGGATCCGGATGCTTCACAGCCTGAAATCATGCTGTACGTAGCCGGTAAGTTCTTCCAGGTCGGCGCGCTGATTTTCTCCACCATTACCGTATTGGCATCCGGGATGGCGGCGCATGCAGGCGTAGCGCGTCTGATGTACGTGATGGGGCGCGATGGTGTATTCCCGAAAAGTTTCTTCGGTTATGTGCACCCGAAATGGCGTACTCCGTCCATGAACATCATCCTGGTTGGCGCGATTGCCCTGCTGGCAATCAACTTCGACCTGGTAATGGCGACGGCGCTGATTAACTTTGGTGCGCTGGTGGCGTTTACCTTCGTTAACCTGTCGGTAATCTCCCAGTTCTGGATCCGTGAGAAGCGTAACAAGACGCTGAAAGACCACTTCCAGTATCTGTTCCTGCCAATGTGCGGTGCGCTGACCGTGGGTGCGCTGTGGGTGAACCTGGAAGAGAGCTCTATGGTTCTGGGACTGATCTGGGCTGGTATTGGCCTGATCTACCTGGCTTGTGTGACCAAGAGTTTCCGCAACCCGGTACCGCAGTACGATGAAGATATCGCGTAATCACCTAATCTGATATCGAAAAAACCGGAGACATGTTCTCCGGTTTTTTTATTCCTGTGCTTTATTTCCAGCCAGTATTAATAACCGTTAGTTCTAAATTAGAGAATTTGGTTATTGGTTCTGAACCAGTTAGTCATGAATAATTTCCTGACTAATATACTTCTGGCTAATTAATTTATGTTTTCAATGATCTTAAGCGGGCTCATCTGTGGCGCGCTGCTTGGCTTTGTCATGCAACGTGGGCGATTCTGTCTGACGGGCGGCTTTCGCGATATGTATATTGCGAAAAACAATCGTATGTTCTATGCGCTACTGATAGCCATTTCTGTGCAAAGCGTGGGTGTCTTTGCGCTGATCCAGGCGGGTGTACTCAGCTATGATGCCGGCACCTTCCCATGGCTGGGAACCGTTGTTGGTGGCTATGTCTTTGGTATCGGAATTGTTTATGCGGGCGGGTGTGCTACTGGAACCTGGTATCGTGCAGGAGAAGGGCTTATCGGTAGCTGGATTGCGCTGTTTACCTATATGGTGATGAGTGCGGTGATGCGCTCTACGCATGCGAGTGGGCTGAATCAGGCGCTGAAAACCTACAGTACTGAGCATAACTCCATTGCCGATACGTTGAACCTGTCCGTATGGCCACTGATCGCTATTCTGCTGGCGGTTACATTGTGGGTGGTGGCGAAAGAGCTGAGAAAACCAAAATTGAAAGTCGCTACGCTACCGCCTCGTCGTACCGGCCTTGCGCATATTTTGTTTGAGAAGCGCTGGCATCCATTTGTTACTGCGGTTCTGATCGGGCTGATTGCGCTGTTGGCATGGCCGTTGAGCGAAGCAACCGGACGAATGTTTGGCCTGGGTATCACGTCACCAACCGCCAATATTTTGCAATTCCTTGTCGCAGGCGACAGTAAGTTTATTAACTGGGGAGTGTTCCTGGTGCTGGGCATTTTTCTCGGCTCATTTATTGCAGCGAAAGCCAGTCGCGAATTTCGCGTTCGTGCGGCCGACGCACCCACCACGCTGCGTAGCGGTTTTGGCGGTCTGTTAATGGGCTTTGGTGCCAGCATCGCGGGGGGCTGTTCGATTGGCAACGGTCTGGTTATGACGGCGATGATGACCTGGCAGGGATGGGTTGGCCTGGTCTTTATGATTCTCGGCGTCTGGACTGCGTCATGGATTGTGTATATCAGACCGCAGCGTAAGGCAAAACTAACCGCTGCTGCGGCAAATTAAGCGTAAGGATTTGATGATGGCAATTAAAAAACTGGATGTGGTCACGCAGGTTTGTCCGTTTCCACTGATTGAAGCAAAAGCGGCACTGGCAGAAATGGCAAGTGGTGATGAACTGGTGATCGAGTTTGACTGTACCCAGGCAACTGAGGCAATTCCGCAATGGGCCGCCGAAGAGGGGCACGTGATTACTGATTATCAACAGGTGGGTGACGCCGCCTGGAGCATTACGGTGCAGAAAGCGTAAACACGATCCCTCCGCCGTCTGGCGGAGGGCATTTCATCTTCAGACTATCTCTTGCGCATACTGCCAGAGCGATTTCAGTAGTATCAGCTTCTCTTTGTTGTCAGCGTATTGCTGGCTCAACATCTGCAATTCATTCGCGTAATTTTGCAAAAACTCCGGTGTAAATACCTGACGACGATGATCCAGCCAGCGTTGCTGCTCCCCCTCATCCAGTGTTCCGGGGAAATTGCGTGCGCGATAATTAAACAGCAGTTTTTCAATGCGCTTATCGACGAAAGTGATGTCCAGTGCGGGTAAATTGCGAGGTTCGGTTTCCAGAACGATCTTCATTGCGGCACGGTCAGCATCGCTGAAAAAACCGTTGTATAACTGCGCATCTACGTTGTCCGATGGCGCAAAGGGTTCTGCTTCGGCAAAAATAGCCACCACTTTATCGCGCACCTGCGGGTTTTCACGCAGGACTTTAAGATTATCCAGGCAATGCTGGCGGTTAATACCGAGACGTTCGGCATCTTCCGGACGTAATGTATTAGCCTGTGCCAGAACCGGACATTTGTTGATATGCACCAGTTTAACTGGCACTGCTGCGTTATCTCCCAGATCGGCTTTGGCGGTGTAAAGACGCTCGCGCAGGGTGTCGCTATCCAGTTCAAGCAAGGGAGAGATATCACCGGCTAAGTCGACCATAATAACTGCATTACGATTATCCGGATGCCAGGCGAGCGGGGCAACCCAACTGGTGTTACTTCGCCATGCACCGAACATACCAGATACATGCACTAAGGGCTTCATTTGTGGGACATCAATCAATGCTGCCAGCTTGTGTTTATTACGGTGGCTGTAGAGATAGTCAAACAGACGAGGTTGACGTGACTTTACGAGTTGCGCCATGGCAATCGTGGCATACACGTCTGCCATTGCATCGTGGGCATTAGCATGCTCAATTCCGTTGGCGCGGGTCAGATGCTCAAGGCGAAAACTGGGTAGCCCGTCGTCGTTTTCTGGCCAGTTGATCCCTTCCGGTCGTAGCGCATAGCAGGCGCGCATTACATCCAGCAAATCCCAGCGAGAATTGTCGTTCTGCCAGCTCCAGGCGTAGGGATCATAAAAATTGCGATACAGGATATTACGTGTCACTTCATCATCGAAGCGCACATTGTTATACCCGAGGATACACGTTTTCGGCACGGTAAACAGCGCATGGATGCGGGCAGCAAATGCGGCTTCGTTCTCACCCTTATCACGTGCTTCTTGCGGCGTAATACCGGTTATCAGCACCGCTTCAGGTTGTGGCAGATAGTCGTCGGCGGGCTTGCAGTAAAAGACTTCGGGATCGCCAATGATATTGAAATCGCTATCTGTGCGGATGGCCGCAAACTGCGCGGGTCTGTCCAGTGCCGGATGGGTACCAAAGGTCTCGTAATCGTGGAAGAGAAAACCAGGTTGCTGCTTGCCGTCATTCATTGTTCAGTTATGTCCGGGATCAATTTAGCGCTTATCTAAGAATACCAAAAAATAGCGCGGTAATCAGCAACGGGATTATCAATGCTCGGCGGTGGCCGCAATAAAATTGCGGTAAACGTGATTAAAATAAAACGAATTAATAGATTTGGAGTTTTAATGATATTTCATGAAATAAGGTCACGTTATCGTGTAAGTTTATAAATAAGCTGATTGATAACTATTATTGTTATTTTTACGTTTGCCAGTGCGTTCTGGAAACTTTAAAACTCTTTTATAAACAATAGGTTCTATTCTTGCCGGTTAACGAAATTTCATTGTAATGAAATGTGAGTAAGGTTAAAAATTAATAATTTAAAGGCCATATAATCATTGGATATATCTAATAACAGGAGGTTATATGGGCATTAGTCGGCGTAATTTTTTGCGGGGCGTGGGTATTGGCTGCTCGGCCTGTGCAATAGGCAGTTTCCCACCTGGCGCACTGGCGCGAAATTCGCCAGCGAGTATTAAAGGGAAAACATCCCTGACGCCAAGTCTGTGTGAAATGTGTTCCTTTCGCTGTCCAATTCAGGCTCAGGTGATTAATAATAAAACAGTTTTTATCCAGGGAAACCCTAATGCCCCTCAGCAAGGCACGCGCGTTTGTGCTCGCGGGGGCAGCGGTGTTAGCCTGGTAAACGACCCGCACCGGATTGTGAAACCGATGAAACGCACCGGGCCGCGTGGCAGTGGCGAATGGCAGGTCATTAGCTGGCAACAGGCGTATCAAGAAATTGCCGAAAAGATGACAGCAATAAAAAATCAATACGGGCCGCAGGGCGTTGTCTTCTCCTCTAAATCCGGTTCGCTTTCCAGCCATTTATTTCATTTGGCGACGGCTTTTGGCTCACCAAATACCTTCACGCACGCTTCAACTTGCCCAGCAGGTAAAGCCATTGCCGCCAAAGTGATGATGGGTGGGGATTTAGCAATGGATATCGCCAATACCCGCTACATGGTCTCTTTTGGACATAACCTCTATGAAGGGATTGAGGTTGCCGATACACATGAACTGATGACCGCACAAGAGAAGGGCGCGAAGATGGTCAGCTTCGACCCCCGACTGTCGGTATTTTCCAGTAAGGCGGATGAATGGCATGCGATTAAACCGGGGGGAGACTTACCGGTGCTGATGGCGATGTGCCACGTCATGATTACTGAAAAATTGTATGACGCGGGATTCGTTGAACGCTATACAACAGGTTTTGACCAACTGGCAGAGGCGGTACAAGAGGCCACGCCGGAATGGGCACAAAAGTTGGCCGACGTGCCTGCAGATGTTATTACCCGGGTGACTCGTGAAATGGCGGCCTGCGCACCCCATGCTATTGTCAGTCCTGGTCACCGTGCGACCTTTTCGCAGGAAGAGATCGACATGCGGCGCATGATTTTCACCCTCAACGTGCTGCTGGGAAATATTGAGCGCGAAGGCGGCATGTACCAGAAAAAAGCCGCTGCAACCTACAATAAGCTGGCGGGAGAGAAGGTGGCTCCGGTGCTGGCGAAACCGGATGCCAAACTCCCTAAGCCAACGGCGCAGCGTATTGACCTGGTCGCGCCACAATTCAAATACATCGCTGCGGGTGGTGGGGTGGTGCAGAGCATTATCGATGCTGTGTCAAACCAGACGCCTTATCCGGTGAAAGGATGGATTATGTCCCGGCATAACCCTTTTCAAACTGTGACCTGTCGGCCGGATCTGGTCAAAACCGTTGAGCAGTTGGATCTGGTGGTAAGCTGCGATGTCTATTTAAGCGAAAGCGCGGCCTATGCCGATTACTTGCTACCTGAATGCACCTACCTCGAACGCGATGAAGAAGTCTCTGATATGTCGGGGCTGAATCCGGCCTATGCGCTGCGCCAGCAGGTTGTCGAGCCTATTGGTGATGCGCGCCCAAGCTGGCAAATCTGGAAAGAGCTGGGCGAGCAACTGGGTCTTGGGCAGTACTATCCGTGGCAAGATATGCAAGTACGCCAGCTGTATCAGCTCAATGGTGACCATGCGTTATCTGCTGAACTGCGCCAGAAAGGGTATCGGGAGTGGGGCGTTCCACTGTTGCTGCGCGAACCTGAATCGGTACGCCAGTTTACTGCGCAGTATCCGGGAGCAGTGGCCGTTGACAATGACGGTACGTATGGCGAACAACTGCGCTTCAAATCCCCATCCGGAAAAATCGAACTTTATTCTGAAGAACTGGAAACACTCCTGCCGGGCTATGGTATTCCTCGTGCACGCAATTTTGCGCTCAAGGCCGACAATGAACTCTATTTCATTCAAGGCAAAGTCGCGGTTCACACCAATGGCGCGACGCAATATGTTCCATTACTCAGCGAGCTGATGTGGGATAACGCGGTGTGGATCCACCCGAAAACGGCTGGAGAAAAAGGGATTAAAAGCGGCGATGACATCTGGCTTGAAAATGCGACGGGTAAGGAGAAAGGCAAAGCGCTGGTCACTGCTGGTATTCGACCCGATACGCTGTTCGTCTATATGGGATTCGGCGCCAAGGCCGGCGCAAAAACCGCAGCGACAACGCATGGGATCCACTGTGGCAACTTGCTTCCACATGTGACCAGTCCGGTATCCGGCACGGTGGTCCACACCGCTGGCGTTACGCTTCGTCGGGCATGAGAAAGGAGAACATCATGAATCAGTCAACAAATCCGTATGTCATGCTGCATGACGAGAAACGCTGTATTGGTTGTCAGGCGTGCACGGTTGCCTGCAAAGTCCTGAATGACGTGCCAGAAGGTTTTAGCCGGCTGCAGGTGCAGATCCGCTCACCGGAAAATGAACCTGAGGTGCTGTCTCACTTCCAGTTTGTCCGCGTCTCCTGCCAGCACTGTGAAGATGCGCCTTGTGTCAGCGTCTGCCCGACTGGCGCTTCGTTTCGGGACGAAAACGGCATTGTGCAGGTGGACAAGTCACGCTGTATTGGCTGTGATTATTGCGTTGCCGCCTGTCCGTTCCATGTGCGCTACCTGAACCCACAAACAGGAATTGCAGATAAATGTAACTTTTGCGCGGATACCCGTCTGGACGCTGGACAATCGCCTGCCTGTGTTTCCGTATGCCCTACGGATGCGCTGAGGTTTGGTCGCCGTGATGACCCTGAAATTCAGCACTGGATTCACCAAAAAGAGGTTTACCGTCAGCAGGATACGCGTAGCGGTGCAGTAAGCATTTTCCGGCGTAAAGAGATTCATCAGGAGGGAAAAGTATGAATTCTATCTGGGGAGCAGAGCTTAACTATGCGCCAGACTACTGGCCGCTGTGGCTCATTTATGCAGGTGTAGTCATTCTGTTGATGATTGCCGGTTTGGTGATACATGCACTGCTGCGTCGAATGCTGGCACCCAAAACGGCTGCTGGAGAAGAGCACCGTGACTACCTTTACTCATTGGCTGTCCGCCGTTGGCACTGGGGAAATGCGCTGCTTTTTATTCTGCTTCTGCTAAGCGGTTTGTTCGGCCATTTTTCTATCGGACCGGTAGCTCTGATGGTGCAGGTGCACACCTGGTGTGGATTCGCATTACTGGCTTTCTGGATTGGCTTCGTCATGATCAATGCCACCAGCGGCAACGGTTGCCACTATCGTGTGCAATTCAGCGGGCTGATAAAGCGTTGTCTGCTGCAAACGCGTTTTTATCTGTATGGGATAATGAAAGGTGAGGCACATCCGTTTGCGGCAACAGCGGAGAATAAATTTAACCCCCTGCAACAGTTAGCCTATCTGGCCATCATGTATGCGTTGGTTCCGCTGTTAATCATTACCGGGTTGCTCTGTCTTTACCCGCAGATTATCGGCGCCGGGCCGGTGGTACTGGTGCTGCATATGGTGTTGGCGATTGTTGGCATTCTGTTCATTTGTGCACATATTTACCTGTGCACATTGGGTGACACGCCGGGGCAAATCTTTCGCAGCATGATTGACGGCTATCACCGTCATCGCAGCCATCATGCAGAAACCGCATCACATAAAGGCTAATCCTGCGCGTATTTTGCAGGGGAAGCCCGTCTGACATTCTTTCTTTAACAGCAAGAAAATGTGCCTTATGTCACATTTTCTTGCAATTTATCCATGTTTGTTCGGCAGAACTTCCGTAAAAAGAACGGCTATTTCTCCTGGTTATGAGGACATGCTGTTGAAACGCCGTTTGTTTATTGCCGCTTCGCTATTCGCGATAAGTTTTTCGTCCGCTCATGCGACTGATGTCGCCAGTTTTGCACCCCGGCCTCCTGCCATCAATGCTGGCGCGTGGGTGCTTATGGACTACACCACGGGCCAAATCCTGACTGCCGGTAATGAACACCAGCAACGCAACCCCGCCAGCCTGACCAAGTTAATGACCGGCTATGTTGTCGATCGTGCGATTGATAGCCATCGCATTAGCCCAACGGATATCGTCACTGTCGGACGTGACGCATGGGCGAAAGATAATCCGGTGTTTGTCGGCTCATCATTAATGTTCCTGAAAGAAGGCGATCGCGTTTCAGTACGTGATTTAAGCCGTGGCTTAATTGTTGATTCCGGCAATGATGCATGCGTGGCGCTGGCTGATTACATCGCGGGTGGACAGCCACAGTTTGTCGCGATGATGAACAGTTATGTTGAGAAGCTGAAGCTTAAAGATACACATTTCGAAACGGTGCATGGGCTGGACGCGCCAGGCCAGCATAGCTCGGCCTACGATCTGGCCGTGTTGTCCCGGGCGATTATTCACGGGGAACCTGAGTTCTATCACATGTACAGTGAGAAGAGTCTTACCTGGAACGGTATCACGCAGCAAAACCGTAACGGACTGCTGTGGGATAAAACGATGAACATCGATGGCCTGAAGACCGGGCACACATCCGGGGCAGGATTTAACCTGATTGCCTCCGCAGTTGATGGACAGCGTCGCTTGATTGCCGTGGTCATGGGCGCCGAGAGCGCGAAAGGACGCGAGGATCAGGCACGCAAACTGCTGCAGTGGGGGCAACAAAATTTTGATACGGTGCAGGTGTTGCGTAGCGGTAAGCAAGTCGGCGTCGAACGAATCTGGTATGGCGATAAAGAAAACATTAGCCTCGGCACCGAGCAGGATTTCTGGATGGCGCTACCTAAGGCTGAAGTCCAGAATATCAAAGCAAAATATGTTCTTGATAAGAAAGAACTGGTAGCGCCTATTGCCGCGCATCAACGCGTGGGGGAAATTGAACTCTATGACAGGGATAAGCTGGTGGCGCATTGGCCACTGGTCACCCTGGAATCGGTCAGTAAAGGCGGCGTATTTTCGCGTCTGAGCGATTACTTCCACCATAAGGTGTAATTTTTCACCCATGCTACTGACTGGCAAGAGTGCGAAACTGCTCACATAATAATCACTATTTCCTTGTGGCCGTAATACACAAAAATTACACTGTATATAAATACAGTGTAATGACGGAGGTTATATGGAGTACGAGATAAAGCAGGTCGATAAACGCAGGATTGCCGGTTTTCACATGGTTGGACCGTGGGAGCAAACGGTAAAGCAGGGTTTTGAGCAGTTAGTCATGTGGGTGGATGACAAGCAGATAGTGCCGCTGGAATGGATCGCCGTTTATTACGACAACCCGGATGTTGTGCCTGCTGACAAACTGCGCTGCGATACTGTGGTTTCCGTCGCAGAGAATTTCGAGATCCCAGAGAACAGCGAAGGAGTGATACTGACTGAACTGGCCGGTGGTGAGTATGCTATTGCTGTTGCTCGTGTTGAAAATCATGACTTTGCGACGCCATGGTATCAATTTTTTAATCTTCTGCTGCAGGACGCAACATACCAGATAGCAGCCAAACCCTGTTTTGAGATTTATATGAATAATGGCATGGAAGACGGTTACTGGGACATCGAAATGTATGTGCCAGTACAGCCGAAGTAGCTGTTTTTTGCGTAAATCAGGGTGAAAGTCCTGCTGATAACGGTGATGTTTTCACTAAAAAAGCAGGTACAATTCTGTTCTTTGCTATTCCCTGACGGAGTGGATGAGTGCGTGCCGATAAGTCGCTGAGTCCTTTTGAAATTCGTTTGTATCGTCATTATCGCGTGGTGCACGGTATTCGCATTGCGCTGGCGTTTCTTCTTACTTTTCTGTTGGTTCGCCTGCTGGATATTCCTGAAGGTACATGGCCTCTGATCACGCTGGTGGTGATTATGGGGCCCATTTCATTCTGGGGTAACGTCGTCCCAAGAGCGCTTGAACGCATTGGCGGGACGATTCTGGGCTCAGTACTTGGGCTGGTTGCTCTGCGTCTCGAACTCCTGTCACTTCCGCTTATGCTGATATGGTGCGCAGTGGCGATGTTTCTCTGCGGCTGGCTGGCATTAGGTAAAAAACCCTATCAGGCATTGCTGATTGGCATAACGCTTGCCGTCGTCGTCGGGGCTCCCGCGGGTGACATGAATACAGCGTTGTGGCGCGGTGGCGACGTGATTTTGGGATCGTTACTGGCGATGCTGTTTACCGGTATCTGGCCGCAGCGGGCATTTATTCACTGGCGTATTCAACTGGCGCATTGTGTCACGGGGTATAACCGGGTGTATCAGGCTGCGTTGTCACCTAACTTGCTCGAACAGCCCCGACTGGAGAAGCATTTACAACAACTACTGAGTGACGTTGTCAAAATGCGTGGACTAATTGTTCCTGCCAGTAAAGAGACCCACATCCAAAAATCAATCTTTGAAGCTATTCAGACGGTTAACCGCAATCTGGTGTGCATGCTTGAGCTGCAGATCAACGCGCTGTGGGCGACGCGTACCAGCCACTTTGTGATGCTGAACGCGCATACCCTGCGTGAAACTCAGCTCAGAACGCAACAGGCGCTACTGACGATCGCTCATGCGCTTTATGAAGGCAATCCACAGCCGATACTCGCCAATACGGAAAAACTCAACGACACCGTGGAGGAGTTGCGCCAACTCATCGCTGAGCATAAAGGCGATAATGTTGCTGAAACACCTATTCACGGCTATGTCTGGTTGAATATGGAGATGGCACGGCAACTGGAATTGCTCTCACATTTAATTTGTCGCGCGCTGCGCAAATAAAGAGCAGATGAGGGGATTGGTTCTACTGCTGCTTCGATTCAGCAAAGATTAAGGGTATGATATTGAAAAAGGCTAAAACCATTGGTAACTGCAATGGCTTTACCCTCGATAATTCAGGTTTCAGCCATGCATTATCAATGCAGATGCAACTTGAAGTATGGCGGGCATGAAAGTAATGTTGACCCACTTTAGCCGTTGTTTTAACGAATCCGAATCTCACATTATCAGGGGTGTAAAAATGGAAACTACCAAGCCTTCTTTCCAGGACGTGCTGGAATTTGTTCGTCTGTTCCGTCGTAAAAACAAACTGCAACGTGAAATCCAGGACGTTGAGAAAAAGATCCGTGACAACCAGAAACGCGTCCTGCTGCTGGACAACCTGAGCGACTACATCAAGCCGGGCATGAGCGTTGATGCTATCCAGGGCATCATCGCCAGCATGAAAAGCGACTATGAAGATCGTGTAGATGATTACATCATCAAAAATGCAGAGATCTCTAAAGAGCGTCGTGATATCTCTAAAAAGCTGAAAGCCATGGGTGAAGTGAAAAACGGCGAAGCGAAAGCAGAGTAACGTTTTATGGCAGTAGGGGGCACTGCTAAGCAGTGGCCCCTACTGTAGTTTTACCCCACCTGTTACCATCCGCAGTAAATGCTGCTCAGGCCAGTGAGTTGTCAGTTTTTTCTGTGCCAGCATCCATTTGATGTAATCAACATCATGACGTTTTCTGTCCAGCATCAGACCCACCACGCTGCCGCTGTGCGCAACATTCACCCCGTATAAATCACATTCTTCTACCAGCGCCAATAGCGAATCGAAATCTGGTTTTGGCAACAACATTTGGCTGGCGATTGCGCTAAGCGTGGCCGCCTCTCCCATTCGATAGGGATTTTGACTAATACAGGCTTCCTGTACTTTTTCCCATGCGCGTTTAAGCGCGGGAGCACCTGCCTGTAGCCCGGGCTGGCGGGGAATGCGGTGATAATCCGCGGTACGTAGTGTTTCCGGGCTTTCCAGAACCAACAGGTCAAGCTGGGGCTGCGCTTCACAGGGAATTTGCGTAGAGGCGTCGTTATGATCGAAAAGGGTTAACTGATGGAAAACGGTGCTGTCGGTAGGTTCAAGAGAAACGCAAAGCTGCGCCAGTGTAGGTTCATCTAGCTGATGACCCAGAAAATGAGCGGTGGCAAGCGCGGTGGCGGCAATATCCGCGGTGCTACTGGCCATTCCTTTCGCAATGGGAATCGTTGACTGGATATCTATTCGAATATCCTGACTGATATGCGCCGGGTAGTGCCAGTGCTGCAATAACCGGTCAACCATCGCTCGCGACAGTGGCCGTTCATCCACCTGTGGTGAACCAGAGCTGACCTCGACGGTGCTATACCATTCAACCGGGCAGGAGACTAGTTTCTCACTGCCCAGAATCCAGCCCTGGATAAGTTCTCCGCACGATGCGGGACATTGCGCAACAGCCACGTCTTCACCTTTGTGATCAGCAATCCTCGGCGCATAGTGTCATGGCGATCGCGCTATTACCATGATTTGCCGCAATTTGCGGTGCGGCAGGATTAAGCAGGAATGCCCAATGTCACAGTTTCTGATATCGCTATACGCATAACATCCTGCGCGATCATCAACTCTTCATTGGTATTTATAACGGCCACTTTGACCAGCGCAGTTTCAGTTTGAATAAAGGTTGCGTTGCGCTGATTTTTTTCATCATCAACGGCCAGACCTAAGAAATTCAGATTGTGGCAAATCGCAGCGCGTGCTCGGGCTGAGTTT
The DNA here is from genome assembly GCF_028069775.1 of Citrobacter sp. Igbk 17. NCBI lineage: Bacteria > Pseudomonadati > Pseudomonadota > Gammaproteobacteria > Enterobacterales > Enterobacteriaceae > Citrobacter > Citrobacter sp. Igbk 17. The sequence continues at coordinate 25,757 of NZ_JANEWI010000038.1, forward strand.
TCACCAATTCCACCCGTAAATACCAAAGCATCTAGGCCGCCCATCTGCATAATATAACTGCCTATTGTGGCGCGAATTCGTTCTGCAAACAGCGTAAGTGCGAGTGCAGCCTGTGAGTTGCCTTCATCTGCGGCGCGTTCAACATCACGATAGTCTGATGAGATACCGGAAACCCCAAGTAATCCCGACTCATTGTTAAGGAGTTGGTTAAGTTGCTGCGGTGTTTTGCCTTCACGCAGGGCAATCCACGGCAAAATAGACGGGTCAATATCTCCGCTGCGCGTACCCATCATCACGCCAGACTGTGGTGTAAAACCCATCGAGGTATTCACCGATTTTCCACCCTTGATGGCACAGATGCTGCTGCCATTACCAAGATGACAACATACGACGCGCAGTGCGCTGAGCGGGACACCCAGCTTTTCAGCCAACGCGGTACTGACGTATTTGTGGCTGGTACCATGAAAACCGTAACGCCGAATTCCTAGCTCTGAGTAATAGCGCCAGGGCAGAGGATAAATAAAAGAAGGCTCAGTCAGCGTCTGATGAAAAGCAGTGTCAAAAACTGCAACGGCAGGGGCTTCGGGTAATAACTGACGAAAAACGGCGATCCCCAGCGCATTAACCGGGTTATGCAGTGGCGCCAGTTCTGCAAGGCGTTCTATTTCGGCCAGTGTTTCATCGTTGACGAGGGCGGAGTCTTTAAAAGACTCACCACCATGTGCGACGCGATGACCGACGCCATCGATCTCTTCCAGACTCTTGATGATGTTCAGGCTAAGCAGTTTTTCCAGTAACAGCGTTACTGCTTCACGGTGATCGGCAACGGGTAACGTCTCCTGCCATTTCTGTACGGGTGTTTTAAGCGTGACCTGCGCGTCAGACATCCCGATACGTTCAATCAGTCCCTGGCAGATCATTTCACCCTGCGGCATCGCCAGTAACTGAAACTTAAGTGAAGAGCTACCCGCGTTTATGGCCATTATTTTATGAGACATGACGGTTCCTTTGCATTCAGAAAAATGAACATCTCATCGACCCCGGTATTTTCCAGCGCGCTGGTGATAAACACGTTCTGCGCTCCTGCCTGCACCAACCAGCTTTCTACGAGTGAAATCCTCTGAGGGTTAGCTAAATCGGCTTTGGTAACGAGGCCGATAACAGGTCTGTTCATTGGGCCAGTAAAGCCGGGAGAAAAAGGTGACCATGGGGCGTCGGCATTCAGTACCAGAGCGATAATGTCGGCTTCGCAGGCGCTGGCCAGTAACGCACTGTACAGGCAGCGGTTCTCAAGATATTCACCCGGCGTGTCTATTGTCGTTGGCGACCAGACAATCGCCTGAGTTTTCTGGTAATGAAGTGCTTCTCCGCGCAGGCATTGTGTGAGCGAGGTTTTACCGCACTGGCTGGGGCCAATTAGCATGATGCGTTTCATGTGGTTACGTCCGGGTAATAGGGCACGCAGTAAAACGCATCATTTCGCCAAGCGTTCTGGTTACCTGTTTCAGCGCGTACTCAACGGCTGAAACATCACCCGTCAGTACGACTGCACCGGTAAAACGATCGAGAAATCCGATCTCTACCGCACCAGATTTCGTGGCAATATCACAGGCGATAATTGAGGCTTCACTGGGCGTAATGGTTAAAATACCAATGGCCGAGACTGAATCCTGCAACCCCAACTTTTTGAATAAATCCTTACCTGGATTAGCAATAAGGTGCGCCAGCGTGACCTGCTTGCCGGGTACGTATTCCTGGATCATGCGATCCGTCGGCGGTTGTCTGTCCATTATCCCTCCACTATTTGCCGCCACATGCTTTCATGCGGGCGTGGTATGACGGAGCGATAAACCAGCAGACCTTTTTCCCCGGCGCTTTCGCTGGCGACTGTCACGGCGTTATTGACATCGGAAACATCGCCCGCGACAACCATGTAGCATTTACCACCAATACCGAATGCCATATGTACCCGTACCAGCGTGACATTGGACGCTTTAACTGCACGATCGGCGGCACAGATACAAGCCGCTACGCTCCAGGTTTCAACAATCCCGACGGCCTGATGCTTATCCACACTGTTAAGACCGCTAATTGCCGGGAGAACGCTGGCATGAATGTTTGGGAGCACCAGACTGTCGACGAGCATATCGCCAGCAAGAGACGTCCCTGTTGCAATGGCCTGCTGCACTGCGCCTACGTCACCCCCGAGCATCAGTAAAAACTTTCCAGGGCAGATGGTTTTGCTGACCAGCAAATTCACATTCGCGCTTTTTAGCATCGCATCACCGGCTTCCATCCCTTTGGCGATGCTGGTGAGTTCTAAAATCCCTATAGCCTGAGACATGATTAACCTCTTATTACCGTGATGGATTGCCCGGTTATCTCGCTGACAAGACCGTCAATACTGGCGTGGACAGGTGCGCCTAACGCGCCCTCGGGTACATCAGCAACACATTGGCCGCGAACTACACGTTCACCTTTTTGCACGCAGGGGATAGCACTGGCGCCAATATGCTGGCGTAACAGTAGTGTTGTTTCGTCTGTGGTGTAATCTGCCTCAGACAAGGGCGCGTCGCGGTACCAATCGCTGAGGCCAAGTTTGGTGATAAGTCGTTTAACCGGAATCAAACGGTACTTCGCCATTTCGTCTTCAGGATTTAGTGGTCCCTCATAACGATGGTTAAGCGCCCGTAGTTCACGTTTGAGCATACGGTTGATACGCATCGGTGAAATGCCCACCGGACAAGCCACACTTTCACAGACATTGCATTCTGAACAGGTCAGGGCAGTGAGCAGCAACTGCGGTGTGGCTGCCTGTTGGTAGTTCACTGCGCGAACCAGCAGATGCGGTGATAGTTCATGACCGATTAGGTGTCTTGGGCATAAATCAGTGCACAGACGACATTGCTCGCAAACGGTTTTTGCAACCGCAAGCACGGTGCGTTCGTCCTGAATTCGTCGTTGAATCAGCGCATGGGATTTGGGCAATACCAGTAGCCCCCCGGTGGTCTTGCTCACGGGAGTATCGAGCGAAGTAATCAGGCCACCCATCATCGGACCGCCGTTGATAAAACCAGGATCGTCAACGGTGGCGCCACCCGCCAGTGCCAGGACTTCGCGTAAAGACATACCGATGGGAACACTCAGCGTTAACGGTCTGGCGACCGCACCGTTGACGGTTAGCGTGCGACGGGTAACGGGGTACTGCTGTTCAACCGCTCTGGCGATATTGAGCACGGTCTGGACGTTATTGACCACCACGCCTACGCTAACGGGCAGCGCGGCTGGAGGAACCCGTCGTCCCGTTGCCATCCAGATGGTCAGCACCTCGTCACCGGCCGGATACACATCGGGTAAAATATGTAACCTGATGTTGGTCGGTAAAAGTGGTGTTAACGCATTGATGGCCTTTTGATATTTTTCTTTGAGGGCAATAATGCCTGTATTGGCCCCTGTTGCTGTCATGGCATACTGAACGCCACGTATCAGCCTCGCCGCTTGCACCGCCATTAATTGTTGATCGACTTTCAGCATTGGCTCGCATTCTGCGGCGTTCACCAGAAACGTATCAACCTGCGCCTGGAGTTTAACGTGTGCAGGAAACCCTGCACCACCGGCCCCAACCACGCCTGCTGCACGCACGCGATCGCGTATCGTTTGTGCGTCATAAAGAACATGTTCTGCCGTCATGGCTGTATTCATAATAATTCCTCAAGCAGTTCCTGAATGGCACTGGCATCGGCTACGCGGGGATTGGTTTGCAACGTGACATCAGCCAGCGCGGCCTGAACCATCGCCGGTATACGTTGCGACCAGGTATGCTTCTCGTCTTTCAGTGCATCAATAAATGCCGGTACTGCGCACTGTTTTTTGAGTTGTTCAATATGATGAATAAGTGCATTGAGTGCCGCCGTATCATTCGCACTATCCGGGCATAAATGGCAGGCTTTCGCAAAACGGGCGTAGCGCTTTGCCGCCCGTGGGTCGCGTGCATTAAACTGAATGACACAAGTGAGTAACAGTGCGTTAGCCAGCCCATGGGGTAAGTGAAACTGACCACCGAGCTGATGGGCAATAGCGTGATTGATGCCCAGCCCCGCCTGGCTAAATGCCATCCCTGCCAATGTAGATGCATTGTGCATTTTCCCCCGAGTTGCCAGGCAATCGCCTTTGCTAACCGCAACAGGTAGGTACTGGAAGACAATTTGCGCGGCTTTTTCCGCCAGCGCATCCGTGAAGTCACTGGCTTTTATCGATACATAGGCTTCCAGCGCATGTGTCAGGACATCCATACCGGTATTCGCAGTAATGGCAGGAGGGACGCTGACAACCAGCGTAGGATCAAGAATGGCCATGTCAGGGTAAAGGGCGTTATTAAATAGTGGATATTTAATACCTTTCTCCGGATCGCTGATCACGCAGGCGCTGGTTACTTCCGAGCCTGTACCGCTGGTGGTGGGAATGGCCACACAGGTTTCAATTTCAATACCAAACTGACGGCTGAACCAGACGATAGCTTTGGCGGCGTCAAGTGCGGAGCCACCACCAAAGCCAATCACCACATCCGGTTGCAGGGACTGCATTTGTGCAATCCCCTGGACTACCGTACCAATGGTTGGGTCGGGGGTGATATCACTGAAAATGCTGATGCGATTATCCGCGGGCAGCGTATTTTGCAGCTTTTCAATCAGGGGAGAACGTGCGAGAAAACCGTCGCAGATAATCCAGATATGTTTATTGGAGAAACGCTTAAGCACATCCAGACTTCCCTGGCCGCTGAACAATCGTGTTTGCAGTGAAAAGCTATTCATAACGGCCTCATTAGCGAATAGAAAAACCGTTGGTGAGCACGCAACGACGAGAGCGTGCGAAAGTTCGCGCTGACGTTGTGCCTTCACCGGTGGGAGTAGCAATAGTAAAGGTGGTAAAGCCTTCACCACCGACACCAATACCGGCGTAAGAGGGGCCATTTTTCACAAAGATAGAGGTCTGAAGGGTGCGGGCAGCAAGATTCAGACGTGACACGTTTTGTGAATGCATGATGGCAGTGTGATGCAGTCCCTCTTCAACTTTCAGTGCCAACGCCAGTGCACTGTCAAAATCCTTTACGCTCACGATGGGCAGCATTGGCATCAACTGTTCGCTGGTGACCCATGGATCGTCAGCATTGACGATGCCAATCAACAGGCGAGGTGTTTTTGCCGGAACCGGTATGTCCGCAGCTTCAAGCAGGGCTGCTGGACTCTTTCCAACCAGTTTTTTATTGGCTATGCCTTCAGGCAGACAGGCGGTGCGCAGTTTGTTGATGTCTTCGTTGTGCAGAAGTAACGCGCCAAAAGACTGCATTTGTTGGACCAGTCGTTCAGCAACAGCATCGACAACAATCAGGCTTTTCTCAGCAATACAGGGCAGGTTGTAATCAAACGATGCACCGTTGATGATATCTTCAGCTGCTTTAACCAGGTCAGCAGTTTCATCCACAATACAGGGCGGGTTTCCTGCTCCAGCACCAATAACTTTCTTCCCGCTTTTCATACCCATAGCAACAATGCCAGGGCCGCCGGTAATCGCCAGAACTGCGATTTTAGGGTGAGCCATCATCTGCTGGGTAGCTTCAAAAGTAGGTTCTGTGACCGTGACGACAAGATTCCGGATCCCGCAGCAGCGGAAGGCAATATCTTCAATCATGGCAATCAGTTTCAGTGATACCACTTTTGCGCCAGGGTGCGGGCTGAAGTAAACACTGTTTCCCGCGGCCAGCATACTGATGCTGTTATTGATGATGGTTTCCGTGGGGTTTGTACTTGGCGCAACGGAGCCAATCACCCCAAATGGAGAATACTCAAACAACACCATGCCACCGTCACCGGTAAGTGCAGTGGTGGTGAGGTCTTCGATGCCTGGGGTGTTGTCGAGTGCGGCTTTATTTTTAAGAAACTTATCCTCTTTGTTACCCATACCCGTTTCTGTTGCGCTTTCAGCGGCCAAAGAAGCCAGATGAGGCGTCAGCTCTTCCCGCAGGGCGCTAATGATGGCGCTGCGGGTTTTTAGCGGACATTGCTGGTAACGCAAAAAAGCCTGATGAGCGGCATCGATCGCTTCACCGACGCACGGAAAAATTCCGTTACCCTTAACGTCTGTTTTTGCCGGGGCGAGTTGCTCAGTCAAAATGTTGCGGATAAGGGTTTCAAGTTCTGAAGTATTCATTGATGTGTTCTCACGTTAATCGCCGCAATGGCCGTTTCTGCAATGTCCATATCCTGCTCAACGCTTCCTCCGCTGATGCCAAGACCCCCAAGGAGTAAACCTTCGCGCCATAATGCGTAGCCGCCTCCAAAGGTGACGATTTTTCCCTGCATATGGCTTTCCAGACCGTAAAGTGCGGCGCCCGGCTGAACCGCGGACGTCAGTTCGTGCGTGGCAGTTTTCATTGCGACGGCGGTCCAGGCTTTTTTTGGTGCCAGCTCACTACTGACGAGCAAGGCATCTGGCATGCGCCATGTCACTGTAGGCGTACCATTGGTATCCACTATGCTGACAACAACAGGGACCTGGAGCTCTTCAGCGCGCGTTACTGCCGCGCGTGTCAATTGATGGAGTTCGTGAAAAGACAAAGACATAGTCGACTCCCTGGTGACTGCTGTGCGAGTGGCCGCAAGATAGCGCTCCGCCACTTTCTGGATAATGTCGTTTTGATGGGCGTCATGATCTTCTGCGCGTGCAAGCGCATATAAACAGTCAGACAGGCGGTTGATATAACGCATCAGTACGTGTCTGACGGAGATTTCGCTGGAGAGCTCGACCAGTCGCCTCTCTGCGCGGCGAGCCAGCGTGCGGGCAAAGTGCAGACGACTGGCGGCTTCGCTGCGGCCAGGTAAAATAAAGCTGCGCAGGGGCGGCATTCTTACCATTGCGGTATCAATGGCGGCTTCCAGCGCCGCAATTTCTTCCGAACTGATGTAGCGCTGATCGGGAGTGGGCTGTTCGCTCTCGCTGGCCAGTTCGGCACTGAACCAAAACAACTGCAATTGAATATCTTCAAGTAAGAGACGATGTTGCTGACTTTTTACCGCGCAGGCACACAGGCTCAATGCAGCATTGAGTTCATCCAACGTACCGTAGGCCTCAACGCGCGGATGTGATTTACTCACGCGTTGTCCGGTAAAAAGCGCTGTTGTGCCAGCGTCGCCAGTGCGGGTATAAATCGCCATAGATCCTCCTAACGAGAAAGCGTGTCGACGATGCCGACGATCGCCAAATCGATGGCCTCATTAGGGCCGGAAAAAACATGCCTGGCGCTGGAGCCGCTACTGAGTAACACCAATTCGCCAGTCCCTGCACCGACTGAGTCAACCGCGACTTCATCTCCGGTAGCGGGGGAGGCGGGGAGCTCTCCGTCAGTGCTTACCCGGCGTACCAGCAACAGTTTTTTCCCCACCAGCGATGGTGATTTTTGCGTAGAAACCACAACACCTGTAACCCTTGCCAGATACATGGTTCACTCCTGCTTAATTAATTGAATATTTCGCGCACTAACGGCTTCCCGGGCCAGTGCCGTCACGACACAGCGACGACGCAGCACCAGGATGCCACTGTTAAGTTTGACCACATCGGCATAACTTAAGAGCGTTCCAGGATGCAGCATGACGATGTGCCCCTGTTCATTACTGAACTCCAGCGGCAGCCGTGCGAGCTTTTTCACGGGGAGTGCCGGTAGCAGCCGATGCTGTAGAGAGATTTTTACGCGTAGCCCGCATGCCAGCGCCTCGTGGATTGTTACCACCGCGACACTGGACGGACTGCAATCGGCAATTTTCTCCAGTAAAGGCAGGTCTGCCTGCAGGAGGTGTAGTGACGAGTACTGACAACATAATGTCCGGGAATCGATTTCCCGTAACTGTGCGACGCTCAGCGTGATGGTACTTTCCGCGCGTTTTTTGAGCCGGGAAACAACTTCCTCAATGATGCGTTGCAGCAGTTCGTTGTTCATCGTGGGGTCACCAATGTGGCAAATGCCTGCGGATTATCAGCGCCTGCGGCATTGGCTTCGTCTGTATCGATATGCATCTCAAGGCGCATATCCGGTGAAACGCGTACGGCGACATTATCGAAAATCAGTCGGCGTTCATCGCCATTGATAGCCACGGAGACTTTATCTCCATGAGATACGCGCAGTATCAGCGCATCCAGCGGCGACATATGGATATGTCGCTGAGCAACTATAACCCCGGAGGGTAAGTCCAGTTCAGCAAAGGGGCTGATAAGACGAATGCCAGGCGTTCCCTGAATATTACCGGACATGCGTAGCGGTGCTGCGATGCCTAATGTGCGGGCGTCGGTACGCGATATCTCCACTTGGCTAGTACTCCGCAGTGGACCAAGCAGACGCACATTCTTTAACTGACCTTTCGGTCCGACCAGTGTGACGGTCTGGTCTGCGGCATATTGTCCGGGCTGCAACAGGCCCTTTTTCTCGCTAATCGGCTGATTAGGGAACAGCCGAGTGTAGTCCTCGGCGCAAAGATGGATGTGGCGGTTCGAAATCCCGAGAGGAATAGGGCGTTCACGCATTTCATCCAGTACTTTACTGACCGTTGTTTCCAGTTGCTGTTTATCCATTACGCTTCACCTCGTTTGCCTGAATGCAGGCAGAGAGCGCGTGGCTCGCCTTTCTGGCGAGGGCAGGCAGGGTCAAGACACAGATTGCAGCTAATCAACTCTGCCTGTTGCGCTGCTCCAGGTAATGCAATTTCTGTAGCCATCTCTTCTTGCTCTTGCGATACATCAGGTATCGCTGTTGGCGTTGGCGCTGGCTGCACGGGCACACTGTGGGAAAGAATGCCTTCTCCGGGTCTGGAAATGACCCTGTGTGCGACCAGTCCATTTTGCCGTTCTGCTAAACTGGCACCGGTGGATATAGCCGCCTGAACGGAGGCCACATCCCCGATGATTTTGATCACCGTCCAGCCTGAACCGTTGGTTTTTTCGAGGCCCACCAGCGTGATGGAAGCGGCTTTCGCCATGACGTCCGCGCAACTGATGGCTAATGCCAGACCACTAACTTCAAGTAATCCCAGTGATTGCTTCACGCTGTGCTCCTTGTTTACGGCGATTTATGCGGATTTAGGTAAAATGGCTTCAACGTCGCTGTGTGGACGTGGAATAACGTGACAGGATTTCACCTCTCCAACAGCACTCGCTGCTGCGCTTCCTGCATCTACGGCTGCTTTTACGGCGCCGACATCTCCGCGGACCATCACGGTGATAAGTCCTGAGCCAATTTTTTCGTAGCCAACCAACTGCACATTTGCGGATTTCACCATGGCATCAGCGGCTTCAATAGCGCCGACGAGCCCTTTTGTTTCAACCAGTCCCAGTGCGTTATTCATACTGCTTTTCTCCTGTGGATTATGAGTGGCAGTCCCGGAAGGGGATGCCTTTTACCAGTCGCGCAGCGTTATTACCAATGCTCCGGCGAGCGTGGCTATTTTGTTGATATATCAGCGTAAAAAGTGGCGCTGAGGTGGGTAGATTCTTATAGTGCACAACCAGCTTTTCCCGGCTGCATCCAATGCCGACCAGCAACGGTGACTGACAGGCGGCCAGCCATGCGTTGTGGATAATGTCAGTCGAGTGGGTCTGTTGAATCACGAAGGGGATACCTTCTTCTTCAATGCCCAGCAGAACGTCATTCCAGATGTTTGCGCAGTCACCCATGGCGAAGATCACAATAGCGGGTACAGTGAGGTTACTTTCCATGAGCGAATGCCTTGTACCAGGAGAGAATTAACCCCGTCGCAACTGCGTTGCGCGGACCTTCCGTGCCCCGAATATTGCCGCGACCCGCGACCAGGCGATAATGAGCCAGCGCATCAGTAACCAGTTGCGGAACTTCGAAGTCCAGCGAGGAACCTCCAACCAAAACGACGAAGGGGATGTCCCGAATATTCCCGGTCGGGCTAACCTGTCGCAGCGCCCTCAGCGCGTTGGTAACAAAAACACGCTCTTTAGCGCTGCGACGAATAGCACGCACTTTTTCCAACGCCAGATCGCCGGGCAGTGGCACCAGTTCATCAGGTTTTACAACGCATACGCGAGCGAAAACGGCAGGAGGGAGAGGCGTAGGGAAGAACTGAACGCTGCCATCTTCGTGACGCAGGTGGAACAAGCTCTCTACTTTCGCCAGCGGGTACTTCTTGATCTCTTCCGCCAAATAGCGGTCATCCAGACCCAGTTCACGGGCAATAATCATCGTGACCATATCGCCTGCGCCCGCCAGGTGTGTGGCAATAATGTCGCCCTTAGGATTAATGATAGAGGCGTCAGTAGACCCGGCCCCAAGATCCAGAATAGCCAGTGGACGTGTGGTACCCGGTGTGGTTAAGGCGCCCAGAATAGCGGCTTCGGCTTCAGCACCACCAACCTGCACATCAATGTTGAGTTTTTGCGTGATTTCCTGGGCAATCATCGCCATTTGCAGACGATCTGATTTCACCATAGAAGCAATACCAACGGCCTGTTCCAGTGAAAACTCGCCGGCAAGTCCCCCGGTCACGCTGACTGGAACTGAAGTATCAACGGCCAACAGATCCTGAATAAAGATTTCATGGCTGGGTTTGTTGGTTAATTCAGCCATTGTCTGGCGAACGTGCTCCAGCATGCCGCCAATATTGGTTCCCGCCTCTCCGGTGACGTTATCCAGCTTCGGGCATTCACCAACCGCTTTCATAATCGCGTCTGCACCTGCTGCGACATCGACGCGTACGGTTCGTCCCTGCGATTGCAGTTCCAGGTTCCCGGCAGGGATTGCACGAGCCTTCACATCACCTGATGGCGTTTTCACCACTACCGCAGAGCGGTTGCCAATCAGCGCGCGGGCCATCGGGACAATGTTTTTGGTCTCTTCTGCGCTAAGGCTAAAAACAGTCGCGATTCCGTACGGGTTAGAAAGGGTTTCGATAACCTTGCCTGGAACAGCGACCTCAATAGCGGCCAGCATGCCCAGCGGGATACGATCGATATGGCGGACCTCATCAACGATGGGCAGAGGCGTATTCAGCCGGTTGCTAACCAGCACACCGTCGTCCTGTTGCAAAATAACGCCAGTCAACTGGTATCCGGCGCGTGCGGAAGCATTAATCATCGTGGCGACATCGGCAAAATCGAAAGCCGATGAAACGACCAGGATATAAGGCGTATCCGCCGGACGGCTCAGGAGCTCTTCCGGCGTAATGGTTACACCAACGCCTAACCCGACACCGCCAGGCGTTTTGGGGTTGTGACCGATCATGGTGGATTCTGTGATGATGGTTTCGGTGATGGTTTCCATCGCCACGTCACCGATAACCGGTGTGGCTTCGTTAATACGGATGAGCGAAATATCGCTGACATTAATGCCGGCATTTTTTGCCGCCTGTGCAAGTGCCTCCTGAATACCAAACACATTACGCAATGTGCCTTTAATTCCGGTGGTTTCCGCCAGTGCGCTGCCGGAAATACTTAGCACGCCAGTCTCATCCAGGGTTGCCAGTGCAACTTCCGTTGATGAGTTGCCTATATCAATGCCAGCTATATATAGCATCGTTTCACCCTGATGTTAGTCGTCGCCTTTAAGTTTCTTGCGCTCTACATACAGCGCTGCTGCTTCACGAACGAACGCGGCACAGATCTTCGCCTGATAGCGACTCTCCAGATCGTCGGCGATGGCCATCAACTCGTCTTTCGTTGAACGATAAGGCCGTAACGCGTTGTAGATCTCAAGAATGCGGTCGTCAGGTACAGCAGTCAGTTCGGCTGCACGTTCGAAGTTCATCGCCAGTCTGTCACGGCCGGCGTCTTTGGCGATGTCCGCCTGAATACGCAGCGTTTCAGGTGTGATACGCATATCCTGCGCGGTCACTTTATTGCTCAGAACATTTTCGAGCGTGAAGTCATCCAACGTTTTGTTGGTTGCGGTTTTGACCCACTCAGGATGTTTATTCGCCAGCGGGTAATCCGTGACTTTTGCGGTATGTGCTGAAGCTGCTGCCGTAACGGGAGAGGTTGTTTCTCCTTGCAGGCTGTTCATCCGGCTCAACACATCCCGAACCATCGATTCAATTGCGTCGGTATTCATGGAGTTATCCTTTATCAAAGCGCCACGCGCAGTTCCTGCGGGTTTTTGCCCGTTACGACGTATTTGGTCTCTTTAATGTGCAAAATGGCTGATTTCGCCTGATACTTCGGACGCGCCATTTGGTCATTTAGCGTCGGTACCGGTTGCGGAGACTCACGCTTGGCGTAACGCGCGGCGTTCTTACCAATCTGACGGTAGGTTTCCAGCGTCAGCAGCGGTGCCTGTGGGAACAACTCCAGGTTAGAAAGCGGCGGTAACCCTTGCTGGTGGATAACCGTGGTGCCTTTGGACTGAATGCCAATTGAGATTCCGGAACCACTCAGGCGGTTACCTTCCACAGCCACAAACGCAACATCGGAAGATTTAAAGCAACGGATTACGCGTGCTTTAATTCCCTCTTCTTCAATACCAGCTATCACTTCGCGCAAAATATTTTTGTGCGGAATACCGACGATATTGACGGTTTGTGAGAGTCCAAACGCCGGACCTACGGCAATAATGACTTCGTCCTGCTGCTGACCTTGTTTGGCTTCGCCAATTTCGGTCAGAAAACTGTCACCCTGTACCGTTGCAGCCTGTGGTGCGCTGGTCGCGGCCGCTGCGCGAAAAGAAACAGGTTTATCGCTGGTCTGCATTTCAGCCAGCACATCCTCAATTATCTGACGCAGCAGTTTTTCATTGATTTCCATTGTTCACCCCTTAGCCAAGCTCGTTGGGATCAAGTGCGCCAGGGATGTTTTTAATTTCTTCCCAGCGTTCGCCTTGCAGGCGATAACCTGTTGCCGGACCGGCATAATCGTTGACGTCATTCACTGCGGAAAGCACTTGTCCGTCGCCGACGATAATGGCGGAGGTATGCAGATAGTCTCCGGTTAACTTGGCTTTTTGGATGTTGAGCATGTCTTGAGCAACATCGGTAAACCCACCCTGAGCAAGGGCTTTCACCACTTCCAGGCCGTTACGGTTTTTATTGATGATCTCTTGCGCAAATTTGATGTCTTCAACGATGTTACGCTCTGGCATATCTTTTGAACCGTGGGCGTAGGTTGCGGCCTCGACTTCTTCGTCGGTGATTGGCGGTAATCCCATCCCGGCGAATACGGCCTGCAGTGCGCGAGCCGCTTTATTGCGAATGGCGATAACGTCTTCTTCACGCACCGGACGCAAACCACCGTCGACTTTCAGATCGCGCTGGATGACGTTGTAATCGTCAAAATCTTCGGCATCCTCGTTGGAACCGGCGAACATGTTGTCGTAGTTCGGAACAGCGGAATAACCAGATGAAATGAAATCTGTACCCGGCAAGAATTGCATCAGCAGACGAGCAGTACGACGCATATCGGAGTGGGTGAAGGTCTGGTCGTTACTGGAGGCGCATTCCAGATCCAGTGACGAGCAGATCAGGTTTTCCGCCAGTACCGCGCGAATGCCTGATGGCACGGCAGACGGTACGCCGATGCAGCTTACGGAACCGTTTTGCAAACCCTGAACGCCAGCCGCTTTGGTGATGTAAATGCAGCGTGCTTCCAGATAAAGCATCGATTTGCCTTCGGCGTAGCCCATCTGAACTTCTGAACCGGAGCCAGAAGTGAAGCGCATTTTCAGGCCACGTGAGGCGTAAGAAGAGGCTAAGAAGCCTTTCGACCATGGCGTATCGTCACCATCGGTGAAGACTGGTTCGGTGCCGTAAACGGAAATGGTTTCGGCGTAGCAGGTGTGGCCCAACATACCGAGCTTCAGCTCGGTGGCTTCTTCCAGGGAGCACTGCGTCAGTACGCCCGGACGACCAACCTGAGAGCCAACCAATAGCGCGATGGCGTTGAACGGCGCATAGCGTGCTACCGCAACCGTGGTTTCTTGTTCGTCAAACCCACGCCATGCGCCTTCGGCGGCATCGGCAGCAATCTGTACCGGGTTGTCTTTAACGTTAGTCACGTGCGCTTGTTGAGAAGGGGTTCGGCGGGCACGCATTTTCTGCATTGCCATCATCATCTCAACGACGTTCATGTGCGAAACCACTTCCACAATTTTCGCTGGCGTCATTGCAGTGGTCAGAGGAACAATGTCCATACGCTTGACGTTAGGGTCGCAAAGCATATTGGCGAGTTTAACCGAGTCCATCGCCATCACCTCTTCAGCGCGGGCCAGGTTAATGCCGTAGCGCGCGATGAAGTGGTCAATCAGATCAAATTCACTGACGGATTTGCCGTCCAGTTCAGTGACGATACCGTTGACGATTTTAATCGACGGCTTAGGGTCGTTCGGGCTTTCCATCGCAATGAAGCCTTCTTCGATCCACTCCTTAACGAAGCCGTCCTGATTCACAGGGCGTTTCGCCAGTGCTTCAAATCTTTTCGATCTCATGAATCAGCCTCACTGATATCAGATATAGGACGGACGGTCGTTTTTGGGTTCTGAGCCCAGGGTCGCCAGCACGGTTTTACCGATCTCACGGGCTGAGATAACGGCCTGACGTACAGCCCCAGAGTCACCGGAAATGACCAGAATGGCTTCGTTGCTGAAACTGGTGCCATGAGCGGGAGAACTGTAGGCCACCACTTCAACATTGGCGGATTTCAGCGCCGTATCGGCCATCAGTACACCAACGGAGGCAGGGGCACCGACGATAACGCCACAGGCACGACCAATTGGTGCTCCGAAGGCTTTTTCCAGCGCGTAGCTGGCGCGCGCCGTGTATTGCATTTCGATGTGTCCGGCTTCGTTGGCATATATATCGCCAAAGGTGCGATCCAGTTCTTTCAGCGCAACTTCAATCCCGCGTTTCACGTCAGAAACGTCGTTACCGCCTAAGATAATCAGCGAGCCGTGACCTGCGCCGCCTTTGGTATCACGAGGAAGTTCAATGCTGACGACTTCAGTATTTGTGGCTTTTACCGCTTCATCGGCGGCCATGATGTGTGGGCCTGCGCCTGTGCGCGCGCCGAGGATACCGATGGAGCGATAGCGCTTTTCAAGCTTCATCGCATCCAGTAAGGCACTGTCTACGTTGGCGATTACCAGACCGACGGTGTCGCCAATCGCAGTACCGACAAACTCCGTTAAACTGCAGCTCTTCTCTGCCATAGCCGTTTCTCGTGTTGGGTGAGTATTTTCAGGGATAGCCTGTTGTTCTGGCGTTGCCACACGAGCAATCACCTGCGCCATGATCTGTTCAACCAGCTCATTGCTGCTCATTAGCTAATTCCCTTCGGTAAGATTTTTTCGACATCGGTGTGAGGGCGTGGGATCACATGTACGGCTTTCACGTCTCCCACGTTGCGTGCGGCGGCGGCACCGGCATCTGTTGCTGCTTTAACCGCGCCGACATCACCGCGAACAATGACTGTTACCAGCCCTGAACCAATTTTTTCGTAGCCGACCAGCATCACATTGGCTGATTTCACCATTGCGTCTGCGGCCTCTATGGCTGCAGTTAAGCCTTTGGTTTCTACCATTCCTAACGCTTCTTGTTGCATAAAGACCTCGCCTGGGTTGTCCCGATTTTCATGACTATAAAAAGAAGCGAGGAAAAAGAATGGCTGACTTGAAAGTGTGAGTGAAAAAATAGTGAGGATATGGTGATATAAAATTGCTGAGAATTGTTGTAATTCATTGTTTTTAAATGATTTATTGAATGTTGTTAATATGACAAATTAGTTATGTTAATTCCATATTTACACTTTTTG
>NZ_JANEWI010000039.1:0-39275 GCF_028069775.1 Citrobacter sp. Igbk 17
TTAGTAACCTATGTAAAATATATACAACCGGAGGGTTATAGGTGAACATATAATATTTTCGGATGTTGATTAATTACCAGTCATTTAACATTTAATTAAACAAATAAAAACATAAAACACAAGCGAAATGTACAATTATTATCCGTTAACTGACCAGAGTGTAGCCGGGTTCTATCTCTATGCCAGAAACCCGGCCTGATTTCTATGCCCGACGTGTTGCCAGCCAGCAAAGTAGTGAGCCAGCACAGACCATCAGTGCGCCTTGCCAGAACGAGAACGACAGCGGGGCGCTGAGCAATACGGCAGCCAGTGCAGAAGAAAGCACAGGGGTGAAATAAGACCCTACCGCCATGACAGTGACATTACCGTGTAAAATTCCGATATTCCATGCTGCGTAGGCAAATCCTAGCGTTAATGCAGCAGTGAACATCTTAATGGTCACCGGTGTGCTAAAAACCATTTCTGGTTGGGGCGTCATAAAATAGTAGACCCACAAACTTGTCGCGGTCAGTAAAACAAAAACGGTAATGCCATTAAACCCTTTCGCAAATTTATTCGTGACGGTGCAATATGTTGCCCAGATAAAAGCACCAAAAAATGCGAGAAAATAACTCAGCGGACTACTGGCAATGTTGCTGATAATTTCACCTGGATTTAGACCGTTCTCGCCACCTAAAACCCAGCAGACTCCGGTCAATGCGAGAATTAATCCTGGAATTATCATCCAGTTTGTTTTTTGACCATTAAATAATATAGCAAACAAAATCGTCAGACTTGGCCAGAGATAATTGACCATTCCTACTTCTATTGCCTGGTGTCGGGTAGCGGCATAACCTAATGCCAAAGCCAGGCAAATTTCATAGCTGACAAAAAGCACGCTACCCGCGATTAAATAGCGAGGCGGAATTTTTTTGATATTCGGAAATCCGACGGTAAATATCAGCAGAATACCGCTTAATGAGAAAATCATCGCTGCGCCGCCCGCCGGCCCCAGTCCTTCACTCACTCCACGCATCAACCCCACCATCGTGCTCCACAGCACGATGGCGATGAGTCCGATTAACGTTGCTTTTTGTTTTGTCATGCTGTTTGTCTGTCCGTCGTCCTGGCAAAAATGAAGCTGAAATTTATAGCACTTTTACGTCAGTACGGGCTAACTAATTAGCTTTTAGCTAACTCCTTGTGGGTACAAAGGTTACACAAACTGCACTATTTAGTAGCGGAACCGTTTCGTTATTGATTTGACGCAAAAAAAATATGGATATAGCTGTTAGTTTCGACGCGAAGTTGTACATGTCATCTTTCAGACTGCCGCGCTGGCGCAAGGTGAAAGATGTCTTGTACGAACCCCTGTAAAAAAGAGGAAAGCAATGGACGTCAGCCGCAGACAATTCTTTAAAATCTGCGCGGGCGGTATGGCGGGAACAACAGTGGCAGCACTGGGTTTTGCACCCAAAATGGCACTGGCTCAGGCGCGAAACTACAAACTGTTACGCGCAAAAGAGATCCGAAACACCTGCACATACTGTTCCGTAGGTTGCGGGCTATTAATGTATAGCCTTGGTGATGGAGCAAAAAACGCCAAAGAGTCGATTTATCATATCGAGGGGGATCCCGATCATCCGGTGAGCCGTGGGGCACTTTGTCCTAAGGGCGCAGGATTACTGGATTACGTGCACAGCGAAAGCCGTTTACGCTACCCGGAATATCGCGCTCCTGGTTCCGACAAATGGCAACGCATCAGCTGGGATGAAGCGTTCTCCCGCATTGCAAAACTGATGAAAGCAGACCGTGATGCCAACTTTATTGAGAAGAATGAGCAGGGCGTTACGGTAAACCGCTGGCTTTCAACCGGGATGCTGTGTGCATCTGCGGCGAGTAATGAAACCGGCATGCTGACGCAAAAATTCGTGCGCTCACTCGGCATGCTGGCAGTAGACAACCAGGCACGCGTCTGACACGGACCAACGGTAGCAAGTCTTGCTCCAACATTTGGTCGCGGTGCGATGACCAACCACTGGGTTGATATCAAAAACGCTAACGTCGTGATGGTAATGGGCGGTAACGCCGCTGAAGCTCATCCGGTGGGATTCCGCTGGGCGATGGAAGCTAAAAACAACAATGATGCTACGCTGATTGTTGTCGATCCCCGTTTTACACGTACAGCGTCGGTTGCGGATATCTATGCGCCGATTCGCTCCGGCACGGACATTACGTTCCTGTCCGGCGTATTGCTGTATCTGATTGAAAATAACAAAATCAATGCTGAATACGTTAAGCACTACACCAACGCCAGTCTGCTGGTGCGGGATGATTTTGCTTTTGAAGACGGTCTGTTCAGCGGTTACGACGCTAAAAAACGTCAATACGATAAGTCGTCCTGGAACTACCAGTTCGATGAAAATGGCTACGCAAAACGCGATGAAACCTTAAGTCATCCACGCTGCGTCTGGAACCTGCTCAAACAGCACGTTTCCCGTTACACGCCGGATGTGGTGGAAAACATCTGCGGTACGCCGAAAGCCGACTTCCTGAAAGTGTGTGAAGTTCTGGCCTCCACCAGTGCGGCCGATCGTACCACGACCTTCCTGTACGCGCTGGGCTGGACGCAGCATACCGTTGGTGCGCAGAACATCCGCACCATGGCAATGATCCAGTTGCTGCTCGGTAACATGGGGATGGCCGGTGGCGGCGTAAACGCATTACGCGGTCACTCCAACATTCAGGGCTTAACTGACCTGGGTCTGTTATCGACCAGCCTGCCCGGGTATCTGACGCTACCGTCAGAAAAGCAGACTGATCTGCAAACCTATCTGGCCGCCAATACACCCAAAGCGACGCTGGCCTCCCAGGTTAACTATTGGGGCAACTATCCGAAGTTCTTCGTCAGTTTGATGAAATCTTTCTACGGCGATGCGGCGCAGAAAGAAAACGACTGGGGCTTTGAATGGCTGCCGAAGTGGGATCAGTCCTACGACGTCATCAAATATTTCAACATGATGGATAGCGGGAAAGTCACCGGCTACATCTGTCAGGGCTTTAACCCGGTTGCGTCCTTCCCGGACAAAAACAAAGTGGTGCAGAGCCTTAGCAAACTGAAGTATCTGGTGGTTATTGATCCGCTGGTCACAGAAACGTCCACATTCTGGCAAAACCACGGCGAATCCAACGATGTTGATCCGGCGTCGATTCAGACTGAAGTTTTCCGTCTGCCATCCACCTGTTTTGCAGAAGAAGACGGCTCGATTGCTAACTCTGGCCGTTGGCTGCAGTGGCACTGGAAAGGTCAGGATGCACCGGGTGAAGCACGTAATGACGGCGAAATTCTGGCCGGTATTTACCATCGTCTGCGCGAAATGTATCGCACCGAAGGCGGTAAAGCTGTAGAGCCTGTGCTGAAAATGAGCTGGAACTATAAGCTACCGGACGAACCGCATTCCGAGGAAGTGGCCAAAGAGAACAACGGCTATGCGCTGGAAGATCTCTATGATGCCAATGGCGTACTAGTGGCGAAAAAAGGTCAGTTGCTCAACAGCTTTGCGCTCCTGCGTGATGACGGTACAACGTCATCCTCCTGCTGGATTTATACCGGTAGCTGGACCGAGCAGGGCAACCAGATGGCCAACCGCGATAATGCCGACCCATCAGGTCTTGGTAATACGCTGGGTTGGGCATGGGCATGGCCACTGAACCGTCGTGTACTGTACAACCGCGCTTCGGCGGATCCGCAGGGTAAACCGTGGGATCCGAAACGAATGTTGATCCAGTGGAACGGGACTAAGTGGACCGGTAACGATATCCCTGACTTCAACAACGCTGCGCCGGGCAGTGGCACCAATCCGTTTATCATGCAGCCGGAAGGGCTGGGGCGTCTGTTTGCCATCGATAAGCTAGCGGAAGGGCCGTTCCCGGAACACTACGAGCCGATGGAAACGCCGCTGGGTACTAACCCGCTGCACCCGAACGTGATCTCCAACCCGGCAGCGCGTCTGTACGAGGCGGATGCATTGCGCATGGGGACGAAGCAGGACTTCCCATACGTCGGAACCACCTATCGTCTGACCGAACATTTCCACACCTGGACCAAACACGCATTGTTGAATGCGATTGCCCAGCCAGAGCAGTTTGTGGAAATCAGCGAAACGTTGGCGGCAGCAAAAGGTATCGGCAACGGCGACTACGTGAAAGTCAGCAGCAAACGTGGATTTATTCGTGCGGTTGCGGTGGTCACCCGCCGTCTGCAAACCCTGAACGTCAACGGCCAGAAGGTCGAAACCGTAGGGATCCCGATCCACTGGGGCTTTGAAGGAGTCGCGCGTAAAGGCTTTATCGCCAACACCCTGACGCCGAACGTCGGTGATGCAAACTCGCAAACGCCGGAATACAAAGCGTTTTTAGTTAACATCGAGAAGGCGTAAGGGGGCGAATATATGTCTATGGAAACGCAGGACATCATCAAAAGGTCCGCAACAAACTCCATCACGCCGCCACCGCAGGCTCGTGATTACAAAGCCGAAGTCGCGAAACTGATCGACGTTTCCACCTGTATAGGCTGTAAAGCCTGTCAGGTGGCTTGCTCAGAGTGGAACGATATCCGTGATGAAGTGGGGCATTGCGTCGGGGTGTATGACAACCCCGCCGATCTCAGCGCCAAGTCCTGGACGGTCATGCGGTTTACCGAAACCGAACAGAACGGCAAGCTGGAATGGCTGATCCGTAAAGACGGCTGTATGCACTGTGAAGATCCGGGCTGCCTGAAGGCATGCCCGTCTGCCGGGGCAATCATCCAGTACGCGAACGGGATTGTTGATTTCCAGTCAGAGCATTGCATTGGTTGCGGGTACTGTATTGCCGGGTGTCCATTTAATATTCCGCGCCTCAATAAAGAGGATAACCGCGTGTATAAATGTACGCTGTGTGTGGATCGCGTCAGCGTTGGGCAAGAACCTGCCTGCGTGAAGACCTGTCCGACCGGGGCAATACATTTCGGCACTAAGCAAGAGATGCTGGAAATGGGTGAACAGCGTGTGGCAAAACTAAAAGCACGCGGTTTTGAACATGCCGGACTCTACAACCCAGAGGGAGTGGGTGGTACGCACGTCATGTACGTTCTGCATCATGCCAACCAGCCGGAGCTGTACCACGGTTTGCCGAAAGATCCGCAGATAGATACCTCTATCAACCTGTGGAAAGGGGCACTGAAACCGTTGGCAGCCGCCGGATTTATCGCCACCTTCGCCGGACTGATTTACCACTACATTGGCATCGGCCCGAATAAGGAAGTGGACGACGACGAGGAGGATCATCATGAGTAAGTCGAAAATGATTGTGCGCACGAAATTTATCGATCGCGCCTGTCACTGGACGGTGGTGATCTGCTTTTTCCTGGTGGCGCTGTCGGGGATTTCGTTTTTCTTCCCGACTCTACAATGGCTGACGCAAACCTTCGGTACGCCGCAGATGGGGCGTATTCTGCACCCCTTCTTTGGTTTGCTGATCTTCGTTGCGCTGATGTTCATGTTTGTGCGCTTTGTTCACCACAACATCCCGGATAAGAAAGACATCCCGTGGCTGAAAAACATTGTGGAAGTGCTGAAGGGCAATGAACACAAAGTGGCCGATGTGGGCAAATACAACGCCGGACAGAAAATGATGTTCTGGTCGATCATGAGCATGATTTTTGTGCTGCTGGTCACGGGCGTTATTATCTGGCGTCCATACTTTGCGCAGTATTTCCCGATGCAGGTAGTGCGTTACAGCCTGCTAATCCACGCTGCGGCGGGCATAATTCTGATGCACGCTATCCTCATCCATATGTATATGGCATTTTGGGTGAAAGGATCAATTAAAGGCATGGTTGAAGGGAAAGTGAGCCGTCGCTGGGCGAAGAAACATCACCCACGCTGGTATCGCGATGTTGAAAAGCTGGAAGCGAAGAAAGAGAGTGAAGAAGGGGTTAAGTAAACCTGACGCTTTCTGACAACAATGGCGCTGCGGATGTAGCGCCATTTTTTTTGCCAAAAAAACGTCATGTTTCTGTCATCTGGTAAACGTAAGGTGTTGTCTTTCCAATAAGAGAAGAGTTAAAAGACAATGCATCTGGTGAAAAAATTACTCGCAGTCAGCGTATTTCTCTGTGCGTCCGCTCAGGCGCAGAATATCCTCGAATTTCCGCAGCCGGAGAATAACCCGGAAGAGTTTTATGCCGTGACCGAAATCCCGGCTGGCGGGATCATCAAATATGAAACCGATGCGAAAACCGGCTTTATCGTCGCCGATCGCTTCCAGTCGATGCCGGTTGCCTATCCGGCAAACTACGGCTCATTGACCCAGTCCCTGGCAGGTGACGGTGACCCGCTGGATGTGATTTTCTATACCCGGGCACCGCTGGCCCCAGGAACGCTGATCAAGTTGCGCGCGATTGGCGTGCTGAAGATGATCGATGGCGGGGAAAAGGACGATAAAATTGTCGCCGTGCCGGCCAGCAAAATTGACCCCACCTATGACGACATCAAAGAGTTGAGCGATTTGCCAAAGATCGAAGTGCAACGACTGGAGTCATTTTTCCGCGTATACAAAGCGTTGCCGGAAGGGCGTAAGAAAGTAGAGTTAAATGGCTTTAACGATGCGGCCACCGCGAAACAAGAGATCAAGCAGGCATGGGATGCCTGGAAAGAGAAAAAACCGCAGCAGTAACGCATTGCCGGATGGCGCTAGTGCTTATCGGGCCTACATTTTTGTAGGCCCGGTAGGCGTCGCGCCACCGGGCGTTGTTATCAGAGCTTCGCCGTTATCTCCTCTATCTCCTTACGCCATTGCGCCTGCAACAACGGCTTTTGATGTTTCGGCTTGCGGGCGAGATCGTCGGCCAGACGTTGCTCCAGCTCGAGAAGCTGTTCCAGTAATTCATCGCTGTCACCACGTATTTCAGCTCTCGCTTCGACCACCGTTTTGGGAACGCTCATCTCCTCAGACGTTTCCCGAATACGATCGTTGATCGCGTCCAGATCGTGCCATTCGCTAAGTTCGCCATTATCGATAAACCAGAACCGATTACAGCTTTGGCTGATAAGCTGACGGTCATGGCTGACCAGCAGTACGCCGCCGCTGAAACTTTGTAGCGTCTGCGCTAGCGCTTCTTTACCTTCCATGTCCAGATGGTTGGTCGGTTCATCGAGCATTAGCAGGCTATAACGCGCCAGCGTAAGCCCGACAAACAGTAGCCTCGAGCGCTCTCCACCGCTTAAGGTATTGACCCGCTGCTGATGGCGAACCCACGGGAATCCCGCACTGATCAGCGCCATCTTGCGAACATCAGGCTGCGGAGCAAACGGTTCGAGCGCATCAAACAACGTGTCGTCATCTGCGAGCTGGTGTAACGTCTGATCGTAATACCCCAGAGTGACGCGAGGGTGTAACACCAGTGAATGCGATGTTATTTCCGACTGAAACTGCTGCCAGATAAGCCGTAGCAGCGATGATTTCCCACAGCCGTTACGCCCAACAATTGCCACCCGGTCACCACTTTTTATCCTGATACCGGCGATGGAAAATAACGTCGCGGCGTCAGGCGCTGGCGCGACAGCCAGGTTTGTCATTTCCAGCAGGCGATCGGCACGCAGGGCATCACCCTGTAATGTTAGTGTCCACTGACTTCCTGCGGTCACTTCCGTCTGAACATCCTTCAGGCGCTGCACCTGCTTTTCCATCTGCTTGGCTTTGCGGGACAAATCTTCGTTGTCGTAGACACGACCCCAGGTTGCCAGTCGTTTGGCGCTGGCGGTAACGCGGTCAATTTCCTTTTGTTCCGCCTTATAGCGCAGTGCATCGCTGGCATCTCTCTCAACCAGAGCCTGACGAGCGGCGCTGCAGGGAAGATCAAAAGCGTGCAGTGTGCGATCGCGCAGGATCCATGTTCCCTGCGTGACGGCATCAAGCAGTTGTGGATCATGGGACACCACCACGAAGCTGCCAGACCAGTTCTGTAAGAACTGCTCCAGCCACAGCAATGTCGGCAAATCCAGGTGGTTGCCAGGTTCGTCCAGTAACATCAGGTCAGGGTTTCGCATTAGCGCACGCGCCAGCAGCAGGCGAGTATGCTGTCCACCACTCAGCGTTTGCGCAGTGAGATGCAAATTTTCCGGCGTAAAGCCCATTTCGGCGAGCAACGCTTCAACGCGCCACTGCTGGCTGGCGCGCTCATGTTCGGGAAGCTGAGCAAGTACAGCCTCCTGCAACGTAAGTGGCAGTATATCGTCCGGCAAGTGCTGCTCCACGCGGGCGAGGTGGCAGTGATTCGCCTGCGCAATGATTCCACTGGTGGGGGCGATTGTGCCATCAAGCAGTTTTAACAGCGTGCTTTTTCCGCAGCCGTTGTAGCCGATTAGCCCAATACGGTCGCCTTTTTTCAGGGTAAAAGAGAGAGAGTCGAACAGGGTGCCGAATGCCGTATCAACGTGTAAGGATTGTGCGGTTAGTAATGTGCTCATTGTTGCTTACTCAAGAGTTACAGGCGTAAAAACGCCTCGTCAAACATCGCTGACGATAACCCGGTAAGCCCGAGAGAAGGAGATTTAGAAGTTAGCTTCGCTCAAGCAGAAGTTATCGCAGCACGATACCGATAACGCTTGAGCACTGGCGATCGCCAAAAGCATGTGAAACGATGAAACGTTCACAGTACAGCATAAGTATCCTCCTTTTATATTTCCGAATGTTAATCGATGGTGAAAGTGTAATCGCAACTGACACCGTTGTGCAAGTGTTGAGCGCCCGGCGACAGGATCGCCACCGGGCAAACCGTCAAATAGAAGTACGACGGTAGTCGCGGTATTCCGCCTGCCAGAAATTGTCGTCGATTGCCTGTTGCAGGGCTTCGGCGGAGGTTTTCACCGCCACACCTTGCTGCTGGGCCATTTTACCGACGGCAAAGGCAATAGCGCGGGAAACGGTCTGGATGTCTTTCAGCTCCGGTAACACCAGCCCTTCGCCGTTGAGTACCAGCGGTGAATACTGCGCCAGGGTTTCACTGGCTGACATCAGCATCTCATCGGTGATGCGTTTTGCGCCTGAGGCTATAACGCCAAGGCCGATACCCGGGAAGATATAGGCGTTGTTACACTGGGCAATCGGGTAGATCTTATCTTTCCACACTACCGGAGAGAACGGGCTACCGGTCGCGACCAGCGCGTTACCCTCGGTCCACGCGATAATATCCTGTGGCGTCGCTTCTACGCGCGAGGTCGGGTTAGACAGCGGCATGACGATCGGACGCGGGCAATGCTTGTGCATCTCACGGATGATTTCTTCGGTAAACAGGCCCGTCTGGCCGGAAACGCCGATCAGAATGTCTGGCTTGACGTTGCGAACAACATCAAGCAGTGACAGCACATCTTCCTGTGTATCCCAATGTTGCAGGTTCTCGCGTTTTTGCACCAGCTTAGTCTGGAAGGAGAGCAGGTTTGGCATTTTATCGGTTAAAAGGCCAAAGCGGTCGACCATAAACACGCGTTGACGCGCGGCTTCTTCGCTCAATCCTTCACGCTGGATTTGTGCGATGATCTGCTCGGCGATCCCGCAACCTGCGGAACCGGCTCCAAGGAAAACAATGTTCTGCTCGCTCAACTGGCTGCCGGCCGCACGGCTGGCTGCAATCAACGTGCCCACAGTGACCGCCGCGGTGCCCTGAATATCATCGTTGAACGAGCAAATTTCGTCGCGATAGCGATTGAGCAGCGGCATCGCGTTTTTCTGCGCGAAGTCTTCGAATTGCAGCAGTACGTCCGGCCAGCGATGCTTCACGGCCTGGATGAACTCATCGACGAATTCGTAGTATTCATCATCAGTAATGCGCGGGTTACGCCAACCCATATACAGAGGATCGTTGAGCAATTGCTGGTTGTTGGTCCCCACATCCAGCACCACGGGCAGCGTGTACGCCGGACTAATTCCACCGCAGGCGGTGTACAGAGACAGCTTGCCGATCGGAATACCCATGCCGCCGATACCCTGATCGCCAAGACCAAGGATGCGTTCACCGTCGGTGACAACGATGACTTTGATATTGTGGTTCGGGACGTTTTGCAGAATATCGTCCATGTTGTGACGGTTCTGATACGAGATAAACACACCGCGTGCACGACGGTAGATCTCGGAGAAACGCTCACAGGCCGCACCCACCGTTGGGGTGTAGATAACCGGCATCATCTCATCAAGATGATTATGTACCAGTCGATAGAACAGGGTTTCGTTGGTGTCCTGGATGTTGCGCAGGTAGATATGTTTATCGATTTCTGTTTTGAATCCCTGATATTGGATCCAGGCACGTTCAGCCTGTTCTTCAATCGACTCGACAACTTCCGGCAGTAACCCCAGCAGGTTGAAGTTACGGCGTTCTTCGATGCTGAAGGCACTCCCTTTGTTCAGTAGGGGAAACTCAAGCAGTACCGGGCCAGCGTAAGGGATGTAAAGGGAACGCAGTTTTTTAGTTTCGTTTTCCATGTCACTCACTCTTTTTTGAATAACCGTCCCTGGCACTCTTTATGATCGTATGTAGCCTGTCTGCCAGGGAAACGGGCGAAGTATAAAGCATTGTGAATGGGTTAAGGGGTTTTATAAGCAAAAACACCACTGCGGTTGCAATGGTGTTTATCTCGTTAATCAGTATGTCGTGCGGGGAACTACTTGCTGTCAGCGCGGCGCTTTCTTCCGGTAGGATTGTTGACCACGCTGGATTTGTCGCCTTCGGTCACGACTTTACGTTGATTGGAGATTTTGTGGTCCAGTCCAAGAATATGACGGGCCTGACGGTTCGATTTCATTCTAACTCCTTAATCCTGTTACTGGTTTCAAGGGCGAGCCCGCGTAAGAACGGACGAAATACAACCTGACAAAAAGCCGATGAGTGAATCAACGGCTCTTTGGATGGTCGGTCATTTTATCTGAAAGGTCAATGCTTAAGCAGGAAATGCAGAACTTTCCATTATGAGTCATGCATTTTCCCATGAGGCCTATACTTGTTACTCCGATGACAACACAGGAGAGCGGTAATGACTATCCATAAGAAAGGTCAGGCCCACTGGGAAGGCGACATTAAACGCGGCAAAGGGACCGTGTCGACAGAAAGTGGCGTACTTAACCAGCAACCGTATGGATTTAATACGCGTTTTGAAGGCGTCAAAGGCACTAACCCTGAAGAGTTGATTGGCGCAGCACATGCTGCCTGCTTCTCGATGGCACTGTCGTTGATGTTGGGCGAAGCCGGTTTTACACCCGATGCTATTGATACGACTGCCGATGTTTCTCTGGATAAGGTGGATGCCGGTTTTGCGATCACCAAAGTGGCGTTACACAGCCAGGTGAGCGTGCCGGGGATAGACGCCGCTACGTTTGACGGGATTATTCAGAAAGCGAAAGCCGGATGCCCGGTGTCGCAGGTACTGAACGCGGAAATTACGCTGGATTATCAGCTGAAGTCTTAATCGTGGCGTGCCGGATGCGACTGCGTCTTATCCGGCCTACGACAGTGCCGGATGTAAGTCGGTCTTATCCGGCACCAGATGATGTTATTGCGCCACCCAGCCGCCATCCATATTCCACGCCACGCCGCGCACCTGCGCCGCGCTGTCTGAGCACAGAAATAGCGCCAGCTCACCCAACTGTGTCGGTGTGACAAATTCGCGTGACGGCTGCTTTTCTGCCAATAAGGCATCGCGTGCCGCAGTGGGCTCAGTACCCTCAGCAATACGTTTGTCGATCTGCTGCTGGACCAGCGGGGTCAACACCCAGCCGGGGCACAGCGCATTACAGGTGACACCGGTCTGTGCGGTTTCCAACGCAATCGTCTTGGTTAAACCCACCACGCCATGCTTGGCTGCGACATACGCCGATTTGTCTTTTGACGCAACCAGCCCGTGCACCGAAGCGATATTAATAATGCGACCCCAGTTACGCTTGCGCATTCCGGGCAGGGCCAGACGCGTGGTGTGAAAAACGGAGGAGAGGTTAATAGCGATAATCGCGTTCCATTTGGCTACCGGAAACGTTTCTACTGGTGAAACATGTTGGATCCCGGCGTTGTTAACCAGAATATCCACACCACCAAACTCACTTTCAGCGTAACGCATCATATCGGCAATTTGCGCTTCATCGCTCAGATCCGCGCCATGGAAACCTGGGGTTTTACCGTACTGCGCAACCGCGTCTTTAGCGGCCTCCACATCACCGAAACCGTTAAGAATCAGGGTGGCTCCTGCTTGTGCCAGTACCTGAGCGATACCTAGACCGATACCGCTGGTCGAGCCGGTAACCAGAGCGGTTTTACCCGTTAAGTTCATGATGATTCTCCTTAAACGATTCCTGTGGTGTAGAAGACGCCGATAACAAACAGCACGGCCAGGCTTTTGATGACGGTGATGGCAAAAATCCCGCCGTACGCCTGACGGTGGCTGAGGCCAGTAATCGCCAGCAGGGTAATGACCGCGCCGTTATGTGGCAGAGTGTCCATGCCGCCGCTCGCCATCGATGCGACGCGGTGGAAGACTTCGAGTGGAATATTGGCGGCATGTGCGGCAGCAATAAACGTATCGGACATTGCCGCAAGCGCAATACTCATCCCGCCGGATGCCGAGCCGGTGATCCCGGCCAGAGTGGTAATGCTGATCGCTTCATTGAGCAACGGATCGGGAATGGCCGCCAGTGCTTTTGACAACACCAGGAATCCCGGCAGGGCGGCGATAACCGCGCCAAAACCGTATTCTGATGCGGTATTCATCGCCGCGAGGATAGCGCCGCCAACCGCCGTTCTGCTGCCTTCAGCCAGGCGACCTTTGATGTTGCGGTAGCCGAATAGCACCACCAGCAGTATCCCCGATATCAATGCTGCTTCTACGGCCCAAATAGCCGTAATTTTCCCCACTTCAGTGGTAATAGGTTTGGCAAGTCCCGGGAGTTCCAATTGATGCGTCGCGCCATACCACTGCGGGATCCAGCGGGTAAACAGCAGGTTAAATACCCCCACCAGGATCAGCGGAGAAATAGCGATAATCGGGTTTGGCAGGTTAATGTTATCCGGCGTTTCCGGCTCATTTAACAGTTCAGTTCCATAGCCCTCATTTTTAGCCTGCGCTTTCCGGCGCTGGCGTTCGAGATACACCAGACCAACAAAGATAATAAATAGCGAACCTATCAGCCCCAGCCACGGCGCGGCCCAGGCGTTAGTCCCAAAGAAGCTGGTTGGAATGATGTTCTGGATCTGCGGCGTACCCGGCAGGGCATCCATCGTAAAGGAGAATGCCCCCAGCGCGACGGTTGCCGGGATCAGACGTTTGGGGATATTACTTTGGCGGAACAGTTCAGCCGCGAACGGATACACCGCAAAGGCGACCACGAACAATGACACGCCGCCGTAGGTCAGGAGAGCACATACCAGCACAATGACCGGGATTGCATGGCGTCGCCCGAGAATATTAATAGCAGCAGCAACGATTGAACGGGAAAAACCGGATAACTCGATTAACTTGCCAAACACAGCTCCAAGCAAGAACACCGGGAAGTAAAGCTTTACAAAACCGACCATTTTTTCCATAAACAGACCGGTGAAAGCGGGGCCGACGGCGCTCGGTTCCGTAAGCAGAACAGCACCTAATGCCGCGATGGGGGCAAACAGGATAACGCTGTATCCGCGATAGGCTGCCAGCATCAGCAAGCCCAGCGCTGCCAGGGCGATTAATACACTCATCATGACTCCTTATTATTATAGTGGGGTACAGAAAGAGACGTTATGGCTTCAGGGCAAAGCGCAGTTGATGTTCACGGCGTTGCTGAATGTATTCCTTGCGCGAATCATCCCAGCGATAAAAGCCCTGGCCACTGCGCAAGCCGGTGTCGCCGTTGGCAACCTTGTCAGCAACAAGTGACATCATGTCACTGCCGGTGGCGAGTGTTGGGAGCAGATGGCGGCAAATGTCCTGCACGGTGGACAGTCCGGTCATGTCTGCCGCTTCCAGCGGGCCGACCATGGCATAGCGACGTCCGAGGGAGGCGCGCATCACCTGATCCACCACTTCCGCGCTGGCGATCCCGCTTTTGACGATATGCAGCGCTTCACGCAGCAGTGCGAATTGCAAGCGGTTGCCGACAAAACCCGGTGCGGCTCGATCGAGCACCACCGCTTCCAGTTGCATAGAGAGCAACAGACGTTGCAATTCGCTGAGATATTCTGGTTTCGTTGCTGAACCTGGCACAATTTCAACCAGCGGAATAAAGTGGGGTGGGTGCCAGAAATGGGCGATCAGCAACCGTTCGGGGTGGGTGAGTTTTTCTGCCAGCGCATCCGGCGGCAGGCCGCTGGTATTACTGGCAATCACCGCATCTGGGGCGATTAATGCTTCCAGTTGTGCGTACAGTGCGTGCTTAAGCTCGAGTCGTTCCGGGATCGCTTCAATCAGTAATTGCGTGGTGGCGATATCCTGCAGCGAGGTCGTACCGTGCAAGCGACTCAGAACCGACGCTTTGTCCTCTGCGTGAAACAGGTCAGTCGCGATCAGCTCATCGAGAATGCTACCGGCGACGGCGGTAATTTCAGCAATCCGGTCGCTATCGGTATCAAATAGCCAGATATTATGGCCGAAACGGGCAAAATGGGTGGCAATGCCGACGCCCATTAAACCCGCGCCCAGGACGCTAAAGTGATTATTTTGCATGCTGTTCTCCTGTTGAACGCTCTACCGCCAGTGCGACACCCTGACCACCCCCTACGCACAATGTGGCCAGTCCTTTGGTGACGTTGCGGCGTGCCATTTCATGTAACAGGGTCACCAGAATGCGGCAGCCAGAGGCGCCAATCGGATGACCCAGTGCAATCGCGCCGCCGTTGACGTTAACTCTGTTGCTGTCCCAGTTCAGAGCTTCACCCACCGCCAGCGCCTGTGCGGCAAATGCTTCGTTAGCTTCGATAAGATCAACGTCATTGAGTGTCCATCCGGCACGTTTCAGACACTGGAGCGAGGCTTCTACCGGGCCAATACCCATGATAGACGGGTCGACACCGGAAACGGCGTATCCCGCGACCCGGGCGAGTATCGGCAGGTTGAGCGTTGCGGCTTTGGTGGCGCTCATCAGCATCACCGCCGCCGCGCCGTCGTTGATTGATGAGGCATTCCCTGCGGTGACCGTGCCATTGCCAGGGCGAAAAGCCGGTTTCAGTTGTGCCAGTTTCTCCGCCTGAGTATCCGGGCGTGGCTGTTCATCACGCTCAACCAAACGTGGTGGCTTTTTCCCTTGTGGAACGCTGACCGGCGTGATTTCTGCGTTGAATCGACCGGCTTCAATTGCCGCTGCGGCTTTCTGCTGAGACTGCAACGCAAAGGCATCCTGTTGTTCGCGGCTGATAACAAACTTATCTGCCAGATTTTCAGCAGTAATGCCCATGTGGTAGTCGTTAAACGCATCCCACAGTCCGTCGTGTACCACGCTGTCTTTCAGACTGGCATGCCCCAAACGCAGGCCCGAACGTGCGCCGTCGAGAAAATAGGGCGCATTGCTCATGCTTTCCTGACCTCCGGCAATGACGATGTCCGCATCACCGCAGCGGATAGCCTGCACCGCCTGTTGCACCGCTTTCAGGCCTGAACCACATACCAGGTTGATGGTTAGCGCAGGGACCGTCACCGGCAAACCTGCCCGTAATGCTGTCTGTCTGGCCGGATTCTGGCCGCTGCCTGCCGTCAGAACCTGTCCCAGGATCACCTCGTCAATGTGCTCCGGCGCGACGGCGGTTTTTTCCAACAGAGAGCGGATCACTACCGCCCCCAGCTCCACGGCACTGAGCGGTGCCAGGGCCCCATGGAAACTGCCAATGGGTGTGCGCGTTGCCGCGACAATAACAACATCCTGCATGGTCAGCTCCTCAGTTGAATTGCATTTCTGGCACTGTGTCGGGAACGATCAGTTTTCCAGCGGTCCTGGCAACAATCTCCTCGACGCTGATGCCTGGCGCACGTTCGCGCAGGATGAATGCGCCGTTGGCGATCTCCAGTAGCGCCAGGTCGGTAAGCACGCGTTTAATGCAGGCCACGCCGGTTAATGGCAGGGTGCAGGCGGGGAGCAGCTTGGACTCACCGTTTTTGGATGCATGCGTCATGACCACAATGATGTTTTCAGCCCCGGCCACCAGGTCCATTGCGCCGCCCATGCCTTTCACCATCTTTCCGGGGATCATCCACGACGCAATGTTGCCATTGGTGTCCACCTCAAATGCGCCAAGCACCGTCAGGTCAACGTGACCACCGCGGATCATGGCGAAAGACTGTGCTGAATCGAAAATTGCCGCGCCTTTACGTGCCGTCACGGTCTGTTTCCCGGCGTTGATCATGTCGGCATCCAGTTCGTCTTCGGTCGGAAACGGCCCCATCCCCAACAGACCGTTCTCCGACTGCAGCATCACGTCCATACCCTCGGGGATATAGTTGGCCACTAAGGTTGGAATACCGATCCCGAGGTTGACGTAATAACCGTCGCGCAGTTCCCGGGCGACACGCATCGCCATTTGTTCACGCGTTAACATGGTCAGGCTCCTTTCTGGCGCAGGGTGCGTTGTTCAATGCGTTTTTCAAACTGCCCCTGAATGATGCGGTTTACGAAAATTCCCGGGGTATGAATCGCCGCAGGGTCCAGTTCACCGGGAGGAACAATTTCTTCAACTTCCACGACGGTAATGCGCCCGGCGGCGGCCATCAGCGGATTAAAGTTCTGGGCAGTGTGGCGGTAGATAACGTTGCCGTACCAGTCGGCTTTCCAGCCTTTGACCAGCGCAAAATCACCCGTAATCGCCTGTTCCATGATGTAAGGACGGCCGTCAAATTCACGTACCTCTTTGCCTTCGGCGACGGGGGTACCGTATCCCGTGGCGGTGAAAAACGCCGGGATCCCTGCGCCGCCGGCCCGTAACTGCTCAGCCAGCGTGCCCTGTGGAGTCAGAATGGCTTCCAGTTCACCGCTCAATACCTGCTTTTCAAACAGCGCATTTTCGCCAACATAGGACGCCACCACTTTGCGTACCTGGCGTGTTTCCAGCAGCACACCGAGGCCAAAACCATCCACACCGCAGTTGTTTGAGACGACAGTCAGTCCCTGAACCTCCCGACGGCGTACTTCGGCAATCAGGTTTTCAGGAATGCCGCATAAACCAAAACCGCCTGCCAGCAGCGTCATGTTGTCGGTCAGCCCAGCCAGCGCCTCTTGATACGTGGCGACACGTTTATCCAGTCCAGCCATACACTTGTCCCTCCAGTTGTCCTTGTCGACATCATTGGGGGTGAAAAATGATTTGTTAATTTTAAATTTGTGACTCACTCATTGGGTTTTTTTATCAATTTAATGTTAATTAAAGGTATTCAATAGGTTAAAGGAATGAGAAATGGGAATGAGCATCAAACAGTTACGCGCGTTTTTAGCGGTAGCTCACACTCTGAATTTTGCTCATGCCAGTGAACGACTGAATATGTCGCAACCTGCGTTAAGTCTGGCGATTAAAGGGCTTGAGGACTCGTTGGGCGGGGCCTTACTGCTGCGCACGACGCGCAAAGTCACCCTGACACAGGAGGGCGAAACGCTACTGAATATGGGGAGGCAACTGCTTGCTGACTGGGAGAATACTGAAGAAGCGATGCGTCAGCGCTTTACGTTGCAACGCGGTAAAATCTCCATTGCTGCCATGCCCTCGTTTGCGGCAAACGTCTTGCCACAGGTACTGAAAACCTTTCGGGATTGCTATTCCGGTATTAACGTGACGGTTCACGATGTCATAAACGAACAGGTCATTGAAATGGTGAGTGAAGGGCGGGTGGAGATGGGGATCGCCTTCGAGCCTGATTATTCAGGGCAACTGCACTTCACGCCGCTCGGTGTCGATCGTTTTGTGGCGATCGTCCCGCCAACATCCAGGCTGGCGGGGCGAGAGCGTATTGCATGGCGCGAATTGCTGACGCTGGATTTTATTACGCTGCAACGTCCATCTGCCGTGCGCCTGATGCTGGAAGAACAACTGGTGCAAAGCGGACATACGCTGGACGTGGCGCTGGAAAGCCATCAACTGGTGACCGTTGGCCGTATGGTGGCAAACGGATTGGGCGGCAGCGCAGTTCCCGCACTGTGTCGAACACAAATGACCGAACTTGGCGCAACCTGTATAGAGCTTGACGGTCCCGTGATCCAGCGGCGGATCGGGGTACTACGCTCGGCACACCATAAATTATCAACTGCGTCGGGAATGCTGGTGGATGCGCTGAAAAAGGCGTATCTCGCCTGAAAATGCGCAGTCAACAGATATCAATGGCCCGCCAACAGCGAACTTCCCGTCCGGCTTCATTTTTCAGTAATGTCTGTTTTTTTTCACATCCGTGGGTTGCCAGCGGGCATCTGTCGCGGAAAAAACAGCCTTGCGGTAGTGTTCTGTTGCCAGGGAGTTCGGTTTTACGCAGGACCAAATCCTCAGCCAGTGGCGTACCCGTTTTAGGCACCGAATCCAGCAACAGACGGGTGTAAGGATGTGCCGGATGCGAGAGAACCTGCTGCGCATCGCCCAGTTCGACAATTTGCCCAAGATACATCACCGCCACGCGGTCACTCATATGCCGCACGACCGATACGTTATGCGATATCAGCACAAAAGTCAGATTCCGGCGTGCCTGCAATGCAACCAGCAGATTGAGGATTTGCGCCTGTACCGAAATATCCAGTGCCGACGTCGGCTCATCAAGGACGATCACATCCGGCTCCGATGACAGCGCGCGGGCGATGGCAATACGCTGGCGCTGCCCGCCGGAAAAGGCATGCGGCAGGCGATCGAGATATTCCGGACGAATCCCTACCTGTCGAGCCAAATCCTCGGCCAGGGCGCGGCGCTCGCGTTCAGCGCTACGCTTTTGGATCCATACCGGCTCAGTGATTATTCGCCATACCGGCAAGCGCGGGTCCAGGGATGAAAGCGGGTCCTGAAAGACCATCTGCATACCATTGTTGCCCCCGCTGCAAGAATAGTACCCCTGGCTCGGTTTAAGCATCCCCATCAGCAGTTGTGCCAGCGTACTTTTACCGCAACCGGATTCACCAACAATCCCCAGCGTTTCCCCCTGGCGGATTTGTAAATCCAGACCGTTGAGTGCATGCACCCGCTCTGTTACTTTGCCGAGCCAGTTTTTTCGCGCGGGGAAGTTGATATGAACATCCTGCAGGTCCAGTAAAATATCAGACATGTGTCGTCTCCAGTTGTGGGTACCAGCAGGCGGACTGTTGATCCGCACCGCCCTGGCTGCATAAATCAGGTGTTTCTTCACAGCGAGGCCCCGCGGCAAAGCAGCGCTCGCGGAATGCGCATCCGACAGGTAAACAGGTTAAATTCGGTACGGTACCCGGAATCGCGGGGAGCAATGCACGCGGTTCACCGTGCTCAGGCGCACATTTCAGGAGGCCAATAGAGTAGGGATGTGTGGGGTGCTGAATAACGGTTTGTGTTGGACCACTTTCAATCACGCTCCCGGCATACATAACGTATAACCGGTCACACAATTGCGAGACGACGGCCATATCATGGCTGATAAACAACACGGCGGTACCGCTGGCCCGTGCTTTAAGCTTCAGTAATCGCAGTACCTGAAGCTGTACTGTGACATCCAGCGCGGTGGTGGGTTCATCGGCAATGATCAGGTCTGGCTCGCAGGAAAACGCGAGCGCAATCATCACGCGCTGACGCATCCCCCCAGAAAGCTCAAACGGGAAGCGGGACATCACTTCCGGGGCATCCGGGATTTGCATTTCTTCCAGTAAAGCGATGGCTTTCTGCCGGGCATCCGTGCGGCTCAATGCCTGATGGTGACGAATGACCTCCACCATTTGTTGGCCGATTCGTCGTGTTGGATTCAACGCTGTCATCGGCTCCTGGAAAATCATCGCCACGCGTTGGCCGCGCCACTGGCGCATTTGTTTTTCGCTGGCAGTTAAAACATCTTCACCCAGCAGCGTAACGCGCCCCTGATGGATACGATAGCTTCCTTCGGGTAACAGACGCATGGCGAGCATGGCCGTGACGGATTTCCCTGAGCCAGACTCACCGACCACGCCGACAATTTCCCCCCGGTTGATATGCAGCGACACATGATTCAGCGCATGCACATCCGCTTTATAACCGGGGAAGCTCAGGTGCAAATTCTCGATCTCCAGGACTGGTTGTGTCATGACTGTTTTCCTCCGGCTTTCGGATCCAGCAGATCGCGAATACCATCACCAAAGAGATTAAAGCCCACGGCGGTAATCAGAATGGCGGCACCAGGAAATGCACAATACCACCACTGATCAAGTACGTAGTTTCTACCAATCGCCACCATTGCGCCCCATTCAGCGCTGGGTTGTTGAGCGCCGAGCCCAATAAATCCGAGCGTGGCGGCCATCAGGATCGCACTGCCAATGTCCAGTGATGCCTGCACAATCAGCGGGGGAAGTGAATTGCGTAAAATATGCCAGCTGATCAGATGCCAGCGGGATGCACCATAGGTTCGCGCGGCCTGTACATAAGTAAACTGACGAACGACCAACGTTTGACCGCGTGCGAGGCGTACATAGAAAGGAATACGTACAATCGCAATCGCCAGCATGGCGTTGAACAGACTTGGCCCTAATGCGGCGGCCAGTGCCATTGTCAGTACCAGCGAAGGAATGGACAGCATAACATCCATCATACGCATGATGATCGCATCGGCACGTCCGCCCATCACGCCAGACAGGCATCCCAACAGCGAGCCCAGCCCGCCAGCGATACCAACCACCACCAGACCGGCGACAATTGACTGCTGACTTCCGACCAGGACGCGGCTGAACAGATCACGACCCACTTCATCGGTGCCAAACCAGTGGATGGCCGACGGTGGCAACAGGCGTGCGGTCAGATCAATGGCGTTAGGATCGTAAGGGGTGATCCACGGAGAGAGCACCATTAACAATAGCATCAGTACAATAATGACGCCGCCAATCAGCGTCAGCGGACTGCTCTTCATCATCCAGAATAGCTTTGCCCAGTCAACACGGCGGCGGGTCGCTGGTGATGGGGCGGGTGTTTCTTGTGTGAGCATCACTGTGCACCTCCACGTCCGATTCGCGGGTCAATCCACAGGTAAAGGAGATCCACCACCAGGTTGACCAGCACATACGCAAAAGAGACCACCACGGCAAATCCCATGACTGCCGGGAAATCGAGTGCCTGAATGGAGGTCACAACCCAGGCACCCATGCCCGGCCAGGCAAAGACCGTTTCGGTCAGTACTGCACCATAGAGCAGATCGCCCAGGGCCAGACCCAGCACGGTTATCGACGGAATCAACGCATTCGGCAACGCATAACACAAAATGATATACCAACCCGGTAAACCACTGGCCCGCGCGGTGCGGATATAATCTTCGCTCAGTTGTTCCAGCATGGCGGAACGAATCTGTCGGGCAACGATCCCTAAGTGCACGAAGGCCAGCGTCAGCGACGGCAGGATCAGGTGCTGCAGCGCATTGAAAAAGACCTCAGCGTTGCCTTCCAGCAGCGCATCAACCAGATAGAAACCGGTGACGTGCGTGGGGGGATCGAGCCAGTCATCAAGCCGTCCGCCGCCGGGTAAAATCTGCAAATGGCCATAAAACAGCACGATAACGCCGAGGCCCAACCAGAATGCCGGGGTCGAAATACCGGTAATAGCCATCAGGCGGACAAGGTGGTCGAGCCAACGGTTGCGCCAGACTGCAGACAGAATACCCAACGGGATACCGATGATCAGCGCCAGCAGCAGAGAGCAGAAGGCCAATTCAAGCGTGGCAGGGAAGAATACGCGCAATTCATCCAGCACCGGCCGGCCGGTGCGAATGGAGGTGCCTAAATCACCCTGAAAAATATCGCTGACGTAACGGAAAAACTGAATATACAGCGGCTGATTCAGTCCCAGCTGTTGGCGAATATTTTCGACAATTTCATCGCTGGCGCGATCGCCGGCCAGCAGCCGTGCGGGGTCGCCCGGGATCAGGTGCGAAATAATAAAAGTGATTACACAGACACCGGCAACCACCAGGATAAGTCCCCAGCATCGCTGGCGTAAAATGCTCCAGAACGTCATTGGCTTCCCCTTGCGGAGCCAGATTGGCTCCGCATTAACGTGGCTTATTTACTCATGGTGGCGATGTTGAAGACCTGTTCCAGCATGGGGTTGAAGACAAAACCTTTGACGTCTTTATTCATCGCCAACTGGTAGTTTTTCTGGAATAAATAGACGTAAGCTGCTTCATCAATGACGATGGTTTGCGCCTGCTGGTAATCATTGGTTCTGGCAACCTGGTCGGTAGTGGCCAGCGCGCTGCGCAGCAACTTATCGACCTCACTGTTTTCATAGAATGAACGGTTGCCCGGCAAGCCTTTCTTATCCGACTCGAACCAGTAGTTCATGAACATGTACGGGTCAGCAAAGTCCGGGCTCCAGTTACCGATGGCAATGTCATAGTCACCTTTACCGACGCGGTCGCGCATGGTGGCATTTGCCAGTTTTTCCAGTTTCACCTTAATGCCTAACTTGCCGAGGCTGGCCTGAGTGGAGAGTGCAATCGGCTCCCAGTTAGGATCGTTATCGGAATACAGGAAACTCAGGGTTTCGGGTTTGTTGGCAACGTTACCTAATGCTTCTTTTGCTTTCGCTTCATCAAAGCTGTACTGCATGGCCTTGTCATCAAAACCCCACATCCCTTCAGGAATAGGACCACGCATCTGCTTGCCGTTACCGCTCAGGATCCCTTTCACCATCCCCTTATAATCAGTGGCCCATGAGATAGCGCGGCGCAAATCCACCTGATTGAGCGGCGCCTTGCTGTTGTTCAGGTATAAATAGGTCACACGCAATGATGGGTAATCCGCCACGTTGACTTTACCTTCCTGTTTGAGGGCAGCAAGCTGGTCGACAGGGAGTGCATCGGCGATATCAATATCGCCACGAGACAGTTGCAAACGACGGGAGGCGCTTTCTCCGATGATTTTGACCGATACGCGTTTAAACGTGGGTTTAGGGCCGGAATAATGTGGGTTGGGTACCAGCACCAGTTGTTGTCCTTTTTGCCAGCTCTTCAACATAAAGGGACCAGACCCAGCCGTATTTTGTGCCAGGAATCCACGAGCATCATCCGCGGCATGCTCTTTTAAGATCGCCGGGTTGATAATTGAGGCACCGTCATTGGCCAGCGTATATAAGAACGGCGCGAATGGTTGGCTAAGGGTAAATTTCACCGTGTTGTTGTCGATGGCATCAATTTTCAGATCTTTCGGAAATGCCTCAGCCGGCCCTTGACCGATCTTGAGCAGGCGCTCAAAAGATTGTTTTACTGCATCAGCGGTCACTGGCGTGCCGTCGGCGAATTTAGCATCGCTTTTCAGGGTAAAGGTCCATTCTTTTTGGTC
This sequence comes from Citrobacter sp. Igbk 17, assembly GCF_028069775.1. Classification (NCBI taxonomy): domain Bacteria; kingdom Pseudomonadati; phylum Pseudomonadota; class Gammaproteobacteria; order Enterobacterales; family Enterobacteriaceae; genus Citrobacter; species Citrobacter sp. Igbk 17. The sequence goes on from NZ_JANEWI010000039.1 coordinate 23,467, forward strand.
ATCAGACGCTTTCCAGCCGCTGGCCAAATCACCTTCAACTTCCGTGGAGCCTTTGCCGCCCTCAGTTTTGTACTGAACCAAACGTTGATATGAAGGATAAGTCACCGTCCAGTCGTTGTTATCGATTGTTACAGCAGGGTCGAGCGTTTGTGGATCGGCGGCTTTACCGATAACCAGCATGTCTTTAGGGACGGCAGCCTGCGCGGCAGGCAAGGCGACCGCCAGCGCAACGGCTAACAGAGCGGGGCGAAAAAACGAGGTTAACGCAGGTGTAGTCTTCATAACCAGGCTCCAGAATTAAAGGGGATGTTGTGTTGTTATAGACGTGACAGTGTAACAAGCTATTTGATCGTCAAGCAGCGGGTAACGCGCGGCATTTGGCAGTTCGAAATGCCACCACTCGCTGTTGATGCCGACAAAACCGCCGCCGAACATGATGGCATTGAGCAGCAGTCGATTACGCTGCGCAGCCGGAGGAACTGAAGGGTGCCAGGCATGGGAACGGTCATGCATTTCATCAAAACCGGCCCCCATATCGAGCACATTACCGCGAGTGTCCATCAGCGTGACGTCAATGGCCGTACCCCGGCTGTGATTCGAACCGATCGCCACATCCACCACATACTGCGGATCCGGACAGGCATTCCACAGTATCGCCTGCGCCTGCTGTGGGCGGTACGCGTCATACACCACCAATGACAAACCCGCCAGCTGCGCGATGCTGATGCTTTTGGCCAGCGCAGTGACGGCCTCGGAATGCAGCAGACAGCGCGCTTCCTGGTAGATGGGCGCGCCGGTAATGTTATCGGCTGTAGCGTATTTCAGATCGATATGCAGTGACGGGAATATCACCGACAAATCGACCAGTTGTGGGGTATCTGACATAGCACGTTTCCTGTTTATTGTTCGAATTGACCAAATTGTTGTTGTAACTGGCGGTTAGTTTGCAGGCGTCCCGCGAGGGAGTCGCCCAATTGCGCGACCACCGCGGAGAGTAATAGGTTGAACAGGCAACTTACCGGCGCAAGCGAATCCCAGAAGTGCCCGGTGTCCGTTTTCACCTGAAGTAAATCAATGGCATAGTCTCTGGCCCAGGGGCACCAGACATCCGTGATTAACGCGAGAGGAATGCCGCGCTCACTGGCAACGCGGCAATATTGTCGGGATGTCGCCGAGTAAGCGCGCGTATCGGTGATCACGACATAAGGTTGATTAAATCCCGAGTTCAGCGACTCAACCCAGCTACCGGAAAGTCCTTCGGAGTAACTCACTTTCGGTCGCAGATATTCCAGATGGCTAAAAAAGGCGTTGGCGATCCCGCGGGTGGACTGGATCCCAAGAATATAAACAGCTTCGGCCTGCGCTAATTGCTGCGCAATACGTAAAAATGTTTCGCTTTGTGCCAGTTGATAGACGTGGGTGATAGCGTCAATTTCCAGCAGCAGCGATTGTTGTGCGCGGTCAGGTAGATTTTGCTGCTGGTGCCAGGAGTCCAGGCGCTCGTTCATTCCCCAGGGCTGATAGGGAATAGCGGGTATTTCACGCAGGCTGGCTTTCGCATCTTCCAGGTTACGAAACCCGAGTTTACGCAGGTAACGCCCGACGGTAATGCCACTGGTTCCTGCTGCTTTTGCGATGCCGTCTGCCGTTTCAAAAGGGATCTGTGCAGCGTGCGCTAACAACCAACCGGCAACGCGCTTTTCGCTGGGCGTTAGCTGGCTAAAGGTCTGTTCTATGCGGGCAAATAACTCAGGTTTTGATGTCATTACCATCTCGCTGTTAGTTGTTTGTCAGATACCGCTTCACTGTTACCAGATTAACAATGCAGGACGCGTGCCAGGTCAGCGACAGCGCTGCGTCGGGGCTCTTTGTTAAAAAGCATCAATTTTCATTAACTAATGATCAACATTTGTGCAGCGTAGTTCAGTTTTGGTGCAACGGTAGGGTAAGTGAGGGATGAATCTGCTGATTTCGTCGTAACGATCACATTGTGTGCAACATTTCTTATCAGACATCAGAATCAGTAATGTGAAATATAAATTTCAGCCATATCGATGACCGTAATCTTTATTCTTCTGACGGTGGGAGTATTATTTTTTGCGAACTACATTAACGGTTTAAAGCGCAAGTGTAGATATTATCTGGATTATAAATGGAGTACTACAATGAATAAATTCTCCCTTTCTACAGCAGGCATCCTGGTCGCAGCGCTGTTAACCAGTGTAAGCGTCAATGCAGCAACTGATAACGCTAAAACTGAAGTCACTCCGAAAGGCATGAGCTGCCAGGAGTTTATTGATTTGAACCCGCAAACTATGGCTCCGGTTGCTTTCTGGGTGCTGAATGAAGACGAAGACTTCAAAGGCGGTGACTTCGTAGACTATAACGAAACCATCACTACAGCTGTGCCTCTGACCGTTGAACTTTGCAAAAAACATCCGCAAAGTGAATTAAGCAAAATAAAAGAAGAAATCAAAAAAGAATTATCTAAATAATATTAAGCATGTATTAAAACCCAGCCAAAGTGCTGGGTTTTGCTATTTGTGACAATGTCACTTATTTGTTTTGTAATACTTAAGAAAACTTTATAAAGATATAAACTCCTGTGCCGATACTGGGTAAAAGTTAGCCTTTTGCAGAAGGAGTTTGTATGGCCTGGTATCCTACTCGTATTTCAACGCGGTTAACCATTGGCGGCATCCTGCTGCTTGCGGTGACCACCCTTGTTATTGTTGCAATTATGCTCTGGCGTGGTCAGCCACGCGTCGTTGAAATCAATACCGCCCTGATAGAAGAAACAGGGCAAGGTTTAACCCGTCAACTGAGTACTGTGCTCTCTCGTATCGAGGGCGAAACCGTCAGTCTGTCACGACTGGCCGAAGTACTGCCTAATGATGAATCTTTGTATCAGAACGTGGTTCCACACCTGATTGGCGAAGACAGCCACTCAATTATTACCGGCGGCGGGATCTGGCCAGAACCAAACGCGTTCACCCCGGGAGTAGAGAAACGTAGCTTTTTCTGGGCGCGTAATGCTGAGGGTAAGCTTGATTTTTCGAATGATTATAATGCCGAAGGATCCGCCGGTTATCACAATGAAAGTTGGTATCAGCATGCTAAAGGTCACTCACAGAACAGTTGCCTGTGGTCTGATGTTTACCAGGATGCCAGTTCCGGCGTGAACATGGTGACCTGCAGTATTCCTTATCAATTAGCGGGTAAGTTTGCCGGTGTGGCCACCACCGATATTCGTCTGGATAACGTTGCGACCTTTATGCAGCAGCAGGGCAACAGTACCGGTGGCTACGCATTTGTGGTTGATAAACAGGGTCAGATCCTCTATTTCCCCCAGGCCGATCAGACAAAATACAAAACCTTTAGCGATCTGGCGCAAAGCGCACACTGGCTGGCCCCGGTGGAAGCCGGGCTGAAATCGCTTCGCGCGACTGATGGCGTGAAAACCATCACGCTTGAAAGCGACAACGTGCTGAATGCTCCGTCACGCGTAATGTTGTTCCCAATGGCTGATACTGGCTGGGTCGTAGGGCTGGTGACACCGGAAACGCGCATCGTTGGTCTCGCTAAAGTCATGATGCAGGATGTGCTGGAAGTGCTGATCCCGATTATGACCGTGTTGCTTGTCGGATCATGGCTGGTGGTGCGTCGCTTGATCTCTCGTCTCGATGATACTCGTCGCGCGCTCGATGATATCGCACAGGGTGAAGGCGATCTTACCCGACGTCTGGATGTTCGAGGTAAAGATGAGATTTCAGATATCGCGGAAGCCTTTAACCTGTTCGTCGATAAAATATCCGCCATTCTGATCACCGTCAGAAGCAGTAGCGTAGTGGTAGCCAATAACGCCGTCAGTCTGGCCGACAGTAACATGGAGCTGTCTTCACGGGTTACTCAGCAGGCGGCCGCGCTGGAAGAGAGTTCGGCGGCGATGGAACAGTTAAATGCGACCGTTCATCAAAATGCGAGCAACACGCAACTGGCAGATGAACTTTCCGACAACACTGCGCAAACGGCGAATCGCTGTGGCGACGTGATGCAGGGTGTGATTTCGACAATGGATAACGTCAGTGCCTCGTCTGGCAGAATGGTGGAAATTGTCGCCGTCATCGACAGCATTGCATTCCAGACCAATATTCTGGCGCTGAATGCCGCCGTTGAAGCCGCCAGAGCGGGGGATGCAGGCAGAGGATTTGCGGTTGTCGCATCTGAAGTTCGTACCCTGGCACAGCGCAGTGCCACTGCTGCCCAGGAAATCAAAGCGTTGATTGATGAGTCCGTTTCACATGTTGGCAGCAGCAGCCAGCAAATCCACAATGCAGGTGAGCGCCTGGAAGAGCTGGTCAACAACGTGCGGCAGGTTAGCCAACTGATGGGGGAAATCCGTGTCGCGGGTGACGAGCAGCGTAAGGGCGTTTCCGAAGTCACACTCGCCGTTACCGAAATGGACAGCACCGTGCAGCAAAACGCATCGTTGATTGATGATGCCGCCACACGAACCCAGGTGCTGAAAGAAGAGGCGGAACAATTAGCGTTACTGGTTTCCTCATTCAAATTGCCGGAGCCTTCAGCGGCCTGACCCCACGTAAAGTATCCGGGTGCATCGTCTGCGCCCGGATAACACCAGGCTACACTTAACGTGGTTAACACGTCAGGAGCCAGAGTATGGCTGAGTTTGTCGTAGCGATGCTGGTGCACACCCCGGTGTGGGTATATGTCTTGTTGGTCTTCCTGTTATTTCGGGGGATTAAAGCCAGGATACCCGCAACCGTTACGCTGGAAAAGCTGGCACTGATCCCGGCTCTCTTTCTTTTCTGGGATGTTTACGATCTGGTCACTTACCGCGATCAGTCCATCAGCACGTATCTACAGTGGATGGTTGGTATTATTAGCGGCGTGATTGTGGGCTATATGTTGATAAACCCCGGCCGTCTGGCACGCAGTACCGCGCCACGCAGCATTCATCGCCCGGCAGATTACTCTGCATTACCGTTCATGATGTTGGCCTTTGGCATCAAATATGTACAAGGTGTATTGAATGCTATCGCTCCCGATATTTTACGCCAGCCGGTAATGAGCGCGTTGGCAATCATTACCGGTGGCGTGTTTGCCGGTGTATTTATCGGGAAATTTATCCGTTACGTCAGCGTTTATCTCCGGTCACCAGCTCCCGGCAACACTTAGCGCCCCCAACGATCACGAATATAGGTCACGGCTTCCTGGGTTTGCGGTTGGTTAAGATAGTTCTCCCGAAACAAGATAGTGCCATTAATATTCGGTTCGGACTCGTTCAGATCGAGTTGCTTTTTCAACTCCGGCACACCGCCTTGTACCGTCCAGTCCGGTTCTTTTCGTGACGGCTCACCTACTTTATACAGCGCAACGCCAATATACAGGCGGGTATTGGTGGATTTCACCACGCCAGCCCACCATTTTGCCAGTACATCATAACGCGCCGCATCACGGGCGAAAGGCCAGTACAGTTGTGGTGCGATGTAATCCAACAGACCTAATTGCACCCAGCGCCGGGTATCGGCATACGATTCATCATACGCTGCTGCCCCTCGGGTGTCGGAGCCTGCCGGATCGTGGGAGCGATTACGCCACACGCCTGCGGGGCTAACACCAAACTCCACGTCAGGCTTAATCTTTTTGATGGCCTGTGAAACCTGTTCGATCAGCCGTTGCGTGTTATGACGTCGCCAGTCTGCTTTTGAATCAAAACCCTGACCATACTTTCTGAAAGTCTGGCTGTCGTTTAGCGTCGAACCCGGCGATTCGGTATAGAAGTAGTCGTCAAACTGCACGCCATCCACCGGATAATTCTCAACGACCTCCGCCACGATGCTGGTTATCCAGTCGCGCGCGTCAGGAATACCCGGGTCCAGTACAAAACGTTCACCCGATGTGCGGATCCAGTCGCGATGCAGCACGTAAACGCTGGACGGGGTCTGCGACAGCGTGCTGTTTAATTCTGCGACCGTTGACGGTTTCGTATTGACGGAGACGCGGTAGGGGTTAAACCAGGCATGAACTTTCATCCCGCGTTTGTGCGCCTCGTCGAGCATAAATTGCAACGGATCGTAACCAGGATCCTGGCCGATGGTGCCGGTCAGAGTGTCTGACCAGGGAAGAATTTTGGATTGCCACAGTGCAGTGCCGTCCGGTTTTACCTGGAAAAAGACGGTATTGATCCCAAGACGTTGCAGATTATCCAGCTTATCCGTCAGCGCTTTCTGCTGCTGGCCGATGCGGATGGCGGGTGAACTGATGTTTACAGATGAGATTGGCGGCCAGTCCAGACGGGAAACCGTTGCCAGCCAGATACCACGAACCGGCTCTTTACTCTGTTGCGGAGTAGTGACCGGGGGATGAGGGGTATCCTTCGGTCCTGGCGGTTGTGAAGAGCAACTGCCAAGTAACAGCATACTGCCAACCAGTATAGCAAACCATTTCACATTGGTTAGCGGTAGCGTGTTGCGGGAACGGGCGAGGAGAGTCGCCAGTTTTTTCTGATAATGACCTGAAAAAAAACCGGATGCTGACATCGGATTTTGCTCTTATTTTTTCTTGTTGCGGCTGTTAGCCCAGGGATCAATAGCAGGAGCGGTGGGTTCTGGTGCAACGTCATGCAGAGAATCAAGATACAGTGCTTCAACTTCTGCCCGCGCCCACGGCGTACGACGCAGAAACTTCAAACTGGATTTAACGCTCGGTTCATTTTTAAAACAGTTGATGTTTATCCGTTGGCCAAGTTCAGCCCAACCATAACGATCAACCAGGGCATTGACCTGCATTTCAAGCGTCACACCATGCAAGGGGTCTTTAGAAATATGAGCATTCATATGAAGTCCAGTTCGGTGGTTCCAGATTTTGTCAGTCGCGCGAGCGAAAGGTTACAAGAAAGCAAGGCGACCAGCAATGGTATAAACCGGCATAGCACTGCGAATGAGCACCATGCCAGCAATGTGCGCTCAGTACTCCTTAAAGGCGAGTTCCAGGCGGGCGATCAGCGGTTTAAACAGGTAGCTTAAAAACGTTCGCTCGCCGGTCTTGATGGTCACGCTCGCGGGCATGCCCGCTTTAATCTTGTAATCGCCCAGCAAACGCGCTCCTTCTGCGGAAACTTGCACTTCGGCGAGATAATAGGGCTGTTGCGTTGCTTCATCAATTAAACGATCGGCTGAGATGGTCAGAACTCGGGCTGGTACGGAAGGTAACAGCGCATGGTTCAGGGCAGGAAACAGCACGTCAACGGTTAAACCTGGGGCCAGTTTATCAATGGCGTGCACCGGTATCCTGGCGTCGATTTGCATCGGCTGTCCAGCGGCAACGATATCCATGAGATGCTCACCGGGCTGAATCACACCGCCGACGGTACTGACTTTGACATCCAGAACGACACCGTTGATTGGGGAGCGAATCTCCGTGTTATCCAGTTCATGGCGGGTAGAAACCAGTTCATCCTCCAGCATCGCCACTTCTTTTTGGTTTTCAGTTAGTTCGGACTCAACTTCGCGTAAATACTGATGCCGTACCTGATACGCTTTGATTTTTAATTCGTTTTGCTGGGATTTGAGTTTAGCAATGTTCAAAATATCTTCGGACACACTGCCGGATATTTCGGCCGCCTCGCGCTCCAGCACCAGTAATTGCGCCTTGGGGTAATAGTTTTTTTCACTCAGCGCCCGAATCGCGCCCAACTCCCGATTAATCAGGTTGAACTGGTGATCTCGGTACCCTTTTATTTTATTAAGATTATCCGTTTGCCCGACCAGGCCTTCGAGCGTTTCCTGAATCATGGACAATTCATCCTGCATCGTTTTGCGTCGCGTATCGAACAGTTTGGCCTGTAGATTTCTGACTTCTGCCAGCCGTTTATTACCGGAAAACTGCTGCGTCAGCATGGGATTAAATACAATTGCCTCCAGGCCATCTCTTTCTGCTAACAGACGATCTTCAATGCTTTTGGCGGAAATATACTGTGCGTTTAACGCGCTGTAGCGCATGTCGAGTTGCATCTTATCCAGGCGGACAAGCACCTGATTTCGCTTAACCAGGTCACCCTCTTTAATAAAAATATCCGTCACTCTACCGCCGCTAAGATGCTGAATAGTTTTTCGGTTACTGGATACGGTTACCGTACCGTCCGCAACGACGCCCGCATCTAAAGGGGCTTGCACTGCCCAAAATAAGAAACCACCCACCCCCAGCACAATGACAACGACGCCGCGAACAATGGGGGACCAGATGTTGGTATCCACACCGGTGACGTCCGCGTTATTGGGATTCTTTTTCATCTTCATGCCTCACGCTGCTGTTCATTGGTGGATGAAGAGGGTGTTGCCACTGGTTTCAGCACGTTAGCCTGGCGCAGATGGGCGAAGACCTGATCGCGTGTGCCGAACTCCTGAATAGCGCCGTCATTGAGCAGTAAAACTTTATTGACCACACCGAGCAGAGTAGGACGGTGCGATATAATCACGGTCGTTTGTCCCTGTGTTCGCAGCGTGTTGATGGCTTTAATGAGAGCAAACTCCCCGGCATCATCAAGATTGGCATTCGGTTCATCAAGGACGATAAATGCGGGGTTGTTGTAGACAGCACGCGCCAGCCCAATACGCTGGCGCTGCCCGCCGGACAACTGGTATCCACCTGCGCCGAGCGGTGTATCGTACCCCTGCGGCAGGCGCAGGATCATCTCGTGTACACCCGCCAGAAGTGCGGCCGCCACGATCAGTTCGCTGTCATTTTTCGTAAAACGCGCAATGTTTTGTGCGATAGTGCCGTCAAACAGTTCAACATCCTGTGGCAGATAGCCTATCGAGGGACCCAGCAGGGCTTTATCCCACTGGCAAATATCTGCGCCGTCTAACCTGACTTTTCCTGATAACGTCTTCCAGACACCGACCAGTACTTTCGCCAGTGATGTTTTTCCGGATGCAGAAGGACCGATAATCCCCAGCACTTCACCTTGTTCGAGTTGAAAGGAGATATTACGCAGCAACGGGGCGTGTTGTCCGGGAGCAGTCGCAAACACGCCTTCAACGCTGATGTTACCCTGCGGACGCGGCAGGGTCAGCACGTCTTTCGGGGCTGGATACTCCTTTAGCAGCTCCGATAACTGATGCCACGCGCTACGAAACTGTACAAACTGCTTCCAACTGCCGATGACTTGTTCCACTGGGTTCAGGACGCGTCCAAGTATAATCGAGGCGGCGATCATCAGGCCTGGGGTAATATGCCCACCAATTACCAGTAACGCCCCGGCACCCAGTGCGACAGATTGCAGCAACACGCGAACAAACCGGCTCAGGCTGCTTAACCCCGCCGTTTTATCGGCGATCTGTGTTTGCAATGCTAGCACTTTATTATGCTGTTCCTGCCAGTTTGCTTTTAGGGTGGAAAGCATACCCATCGCCTCGATAGCATCTGAGTTTTGCAGCTGTTTATTCAGCCTGCTGGCATTATTGATGGTTAAGGCATGGGCTTGTTGAATAGGGCGCTTAGTAGAGAACTCTGAAACCAGTGTCAGAATGAATAATAGTGTGATTCCACCCAGAGACAGGTATCCCAACAGGGGATGTACCAGAAAGGCAATAAACAGATAAATCGGCGTCCACGGAATATCCAGCAATGAAAACAAGCTGTTCCCGGAGAGAAACTGGCGGATCTGATCGAGCTCGGCTAAAGATTGTGCCGGGTTGTTATCACCGGTGGACATTTTTCTTCTAAAAGCCGCATTAAAAACTAATTGGCTGAGCTTTATATCCAGCCTATTTCCCAGTCTTACCATGACCTGTGCGCGAGCAGATTCAATCATGGCAATAATAATGTACAAACCGACAATTAATAAGGTGAGCATTAGCAGCGTCGTGGTGTTTTTACTCACCAGTACGCGATCGTAAACCTGCAACATATAGATTGCCGGCGCCAGCATAAGCATATTAATCACACAACTAAAAAACAGCAGCATCAGAAAAGTGGGTTTCGTTCCTTTTAATGCATCATTCAGTTCTGTTGGCGTATGCTGGCGCGACATAGTCTTCTCCTTATACGATCAATGAACTATTGCCATTGTTGCTGGCAAGGGTAGTCGGCATTTCCAGATAAAAATCACCCATATTAACGGTGGTCGAATTGACGCCCACTAACGTAATGGTGTCAGTGCCGATGGTCACGATGGTGTTGCCGTTATTTCCGGTGATAGAGACGCTGCTGGCAAAGTTCTCCGCGTTAATGCCTAGCAAAACGAGGTCAAGGAAGTCTTGCCCGCCATTGGGGTTACTGTCGAAACCCGTGATACGGTCCTGTCCAAAGTTGGCTCCGAAAGCGAAAATATCACTTCCGGTTCCGCCATCCAGAATATCGTTTCCTTCCTGACCGTTGAGAATATCGTCGCCATTACCGCCAGAGAGGGTATCGGCACCCGCGCCGCCAATCATGACGTCGTTACCGTTTCCACCCTGCAGGTTATCGGCACCCTCTCCGCCATCCAGGAAGTCATTTCCGATACCGCCAAACAACTGGTCATTGCCGCCCATACCGAATAGATAGTCATTGCCGCTACCCCCCGTGATGATATTGGCGATTGAATTACCAGTACCGATAAAACTACCGTTCCCGGTAAAGACCAACTCTTCCACGTTATCGGTCAGGTCATAGCTGCTGAGAGTAGTGCGGACAATATCTGTCCCGCCGTTGAGATCTTCGATCACGACATCACCAAAATCATCAACGATGTAGGTATCATTCCCTGTGCCGCCGGTCATACTGTCAGCGCCAAGACCGCCGTCCAGGGTATCGTTACCCGCGTCACCTTGCAGTGTATCTTGTCCCGCCTGGCCGGAGAGAGAGTCATTACCTGCGCCGCCGACTAACAGGTCATCACCCGCGCCACCCAGTAAGGTGTCATTGCCGTTTTCACCGCGCAGGATGTCACTCCATGCGGTACCGATGAGCGTATTGGCACCATTATTACCCACGATCAGATCGCCAACAGGCTGCGTGGTTGTCGACGTCAGGATAACCGGGGGATTACCCTCATCATCTACGACAGTGACGACCACCTGCAACGTGCGGCCGACCATAGCCTGGCCTGGCGTGAAGGTGGCAGATGTTGCGCCGTTGATGTTGACGAATCCGGTCGGTGAACTCATTCTCCATTGATAGCTGAAATTTCCGCCGCTCAGGCCATCCGCGTCGGCGATACCCGAAACCACCGCCGTCAGCGTCAGACTTTCCGTTGGCGTGAGATCATTAATCACCGGCGCACCTGTTGTTGCCTGATTTCGTGGCAAGACGGCCTGAGTTTGTGCTGACACTAAGGTCTCGGCATCGCCCATTCGGTCATTGAAACTGGCGACAACACGCAGCGGAGCGCCCTGGATAGCGCCGGGAACTCTGAACTCCACGCCGGTTGCCTGATCCTGCCATTGTCCGTTAATTAAAGCCTGCCATGTCATGGTGATTGCGACATCTGCCGCAAGACCGTTGCCATCGAGCAGGTTTGCTACGTTAACCCGTAACAGGTCACCAACAGATGGGTTTGCACTACTGATTGCCAGGTCGCCCGTCGCGTGTTGCGCCGTGACCCACAGCTGTTGACCGTCGCCAAACTCCAGTTTTTCGATATTCAGCAGACGGTCAACACCATCATTCAGGTTCAATGCGGCATTGGGGGTGGCGTGATCGACTCTGAGGCTACCATCTGCCATTCGGGTAAAGGCGTAGTTGCTACTGACATCGCGATACACTGCCACGTCAGTTTCCGTGCCATCTCCCTCATGCAAGATTTCGCGCACAATCGACAACTGATTCGGTTTCAGCGTACCTGCCAGCATGTACGATTTCAGCTCAGCCATGCTTTCGGCGCTGGTGAGCCCTGGCATACCTGAAACAGCAATACGCACGTTCAGCCAGGCGTCGCCATCAATGATGTCATTGCCGGCTTTACCCATAATGCGGTCGCTACCGCCGCCGCCGAGTAAAATGTCACTGCCATCGTCCGGATTGAGTAACACCGCATCCGGATTGGCTGAACGCGCGACACCGAGAATAGCCTGCAGACCGTCGATTCTGTCGGCACCTTCCTGGGTCAGATTATTAGAGAGGGGGACACCCTGAACCGGTGCAGTACCGATCGGTTGTTCCGTACCGGTCAGGATATCATTGTGTTTCCAGCCAGACAGACCTTCGACCAGGTCAAAACGGTCGCGCAGAATAAACTCCTGCTGGTTGACGAAAATCGGGATACCCAGGTCAGAGTTAGCGCCATTAGGGTCGCCTTTATGGATCGCCCAGTCGAAACCGGCCATACCATTATTACGCTGGATACCCGCGCCCTGAACCATGATGTCATCACCGGCTTCGCCATCGTAGTCCGTATCGTTACCCTGACCATTCAGGACATCGTGACCAATAATGGTGCTGTTGAAGAACAGCTCAGAGTTATCACCCGCGAGTGTGTCAAACCCATCACCACCTTCCAGCCAGTCATCGCCCTCATTACCCATCAGGAAATCGCCACCCGATCCCCCAAGAGCAAAGTCGTTGTCCTGCCCAGCGAAAACCTCCTGGGCATCTTCACCGACCACGACGAAGTCACTGCCCGTGCCGCCAAAGACCAGATCGTTTCCGTTACCAGAAAAGATGACATCGTGCCCGGCATCACCATGGAGGAAGTCAGCATCGCCTACAGGTGTACCGGTGTCCGTAATGATGTCATCGCCATCACCACCGTGAACCACATCCGCTTCATCGCCGCCGTCCAGACGGTCATCACCGCCATCTCCCCACAGGCTGTCGATACCTTTCCCTCCGATGAGCGTATCGTTCCCTGCGGTACCGCCAAGCACCACATGACCATCGCCGGTATATTTCAGATAACCACCATCAGCGAAACCGTCGCCGTCCACATCTGCCCCAGGATCGCGTCGTACCAACAACGGCGAGAGCAGATCTTTCAGCGGATTCCCCCATTTAGGGTCGATTTCCGTTTGCAGCACGCGGTTTACTTCGAATATATGGTCAGGGGTCTGAAACAGGTTAGCAGGCAGGTGAGAGGAACCTTCTTCACCGAGATCACTGTTGCGCATAACCAGAGCAGAAAACGAGTTGGCTTCCAGTTCGTTCAGTAAATTCAATCCTTGTACCCGACTCAAATAGTAGAAACGGTCGCCGTCCTGCAACATTTCCATCTGTGTTTCGAAGACAAAATTGAAGGTTGATCCGAGCATGCCGCCAAATTCATTTTTGCGTTCAGCAAGCCCTCCAATCCAGAAATCGACCTTATTCAGACCTGTTTCTTTGCTAGCCCATGCGCCGGTACTGTTGAAGAAATCCATTGCGTCTGCTGGCGGAGCGTTGTTGGTATCACCAAATAACAGGAAATTAACCGCTGCGCGTTTACCTTCCAGGCTGGTGGCATTGAGGATCAGTTCGTGCTGACCATAGGCCGCCATAAAGTTGATAATGGAGGCCGGGTTTTTCAGGTATGTGGTGAAATCGGCCCAACTGGTATACGGCCGAAGCTGGCTATCTCCGCTTAATGCAAAGAACTGTTCACGGGCCTGGTTCAGCGACGGCATAGCCGTATCACGTCCACGGGCAATGTTAAGCGCCCCCAAATCAAGCGGCAGGCCAATCAGGTTATTACGCAAGGCGTCAGTAATAAACTCATCAATCTCGTTACCGACTTGTCGCGTCATGCCCCGAACAATCGCACCGATTGCCTGTTCATCGGACACGGTGGCACCGTTAATTTCATTAAATGCCACTGGATTGAGAAATGCGGCAATCAGACCGATATCACCGTTTTGCATGTCAATGTCGGTACGCGCTACGGTTTCTGTGAGCATTGAATGCCCGAAGCGATAAACCACGTGCGCAAACTCAGCAAAGATCTGCGGGTTGATATCTGCCGTGTTTGAAAAGACAAACGGATCGACGGCAGGTTGTACGGTGCGAGCAAACTCCTCGAAAACGAGGTGCTGGTACTGCATTTCTGTGGAGAATCGCCCCGCCTGGAAGAGGTATTCACCGTTCCAGACCAGCGTACTGGTGTCAGCAGGGAGCTCAGTGATTTGATGTGAGGGCATCAGCCACTGGTTAATAAGGTCAATATCACCGGTTTCCAGCAGGGTGGTTTTGTATTGCTCAACCAGCCGGTTATGTTCACTGTGAAATACGGCGTGAACGGCAGTTAGTCCAATGTTTTCATTACCGCGCCCGTCACCGGTGATAAAGTGGCGATCCAGGAGTTCATCATCGTACGTGCCCGCAGGTTGTTGCCCGCCAATAACATCGTCATCATCTGCCAGTAAACCCGCTTTTGGCGCGGCAGTATGCGCAATATCATCGAGAAAAGCATGCCCGGTTCGGAAGGTGCCCTCAGGTAACAGGCCGCCATTGGCTTCAACCAGCCCACTCGTGGTAACAATCTGTACTTTTCCATTTTCACTTAAAATCAAATTACCGTAACGATCAGTCGCCAGAAGCGGCACATTAAACACATCCTGATCGGTCAATTTGATGCCGAGTAGCGTTTCCGCCTGGTTCTTGACGTCAGCCCAGGTTGCCAGCCCACCGTTAGCCCCTCCTAATAAATTACCCGTCGGCTCAGGTTTACCGTCAATTAATACATATTCACGGATAAAGATCTGATGCGACGGATGAGAGGTGTAGGTTTGGTTCTGATCGATAAATGGGGTTGTAAGATTAACGGTTTCTCGATTCTCATCGACCGTTGCCCGGGTTAATAACATAAAGTTGGTCGACGAACCTTCAACATATAAAGGGTCGTCGGGTTGCAATGGAATGAAGACGATGCCGTTTCCTCCTTTAGGAATGAGGTCCAGACCATGGTCAAAAAACTGACCAAAGAAAGTCATCCAGCCATTAAACGCCGGAGAAAGGCCAATGTCAGGGGATTGGTTGGGAATAGATAAACTGCCATTTCCGGTAGTCGTCCCCCCCCCGGGAGCATCTTTTAAGGCATTAAATGCCTCCAGCGCGGCCGGATTGGAGGCGGTTTGGTCAGAAATTAAGTTACTAATAACACGAGGGTCGGCATCAATGACCGTCCCGCCAATCTGAATATAACTGGTCATCTCATCCGCATCCTGCCAGTTCAGTGCCGTTAATCTCGGCATTGTCTGATCGGCCGAACCGTATAATTCTTGGCCGGGGAGGATATTATTCCATGAGCCATCTACAGTACGCAGTCCGTAAGGTAACAGTGGACTGGAGACTAATTCCCGTAGCATATCAGCGTTGATGCTACCATCTGGGTTAGTCGCCGCTTCGGATATTTTTATCTGCTTAAGAATAAAAGCAAGATCGTGGAGAGTGACAGTAAAGTCATATTGTGAGGCCATACGTTATTACCCCTATCTTTACCTGTATTAGCTATCATCACCCATTTTCTATTTACAAAAACTGACAGAAGAATAGGCAGTATTAGATACCTGATTGTTATTACATGCTTAGATTCCATTCCGAAAATACAGAAGATACCCACAGCGTATTTAGAGTTGTTCTCCTGAACTTTACTTCGCACAATGAGGTGCTCACCTCATTTATATAAAGGTTTGGGCGGATAGCTGGTACCGTGGGCCATTGAATTAAAAGGTTTACTCATGGCGCACGGTTTTGAGAAGGACGAGTCCTCTCAATGCTTAAACGTGTTAGGGGAGTTGTAACCTCATATTACATTTCTGTTATGATCATAACTATGGTTTTTCCTTTGCCGACTTCACTCATACTTTTCTATCAAAAGAATAAATTTTCATTTC